>NZ_JBFROI010000077.1:1723-6150 GCF_041471405.1 Vibrio sp. 10N.261.52.C11 | reverse complement strand
CTATTAAGATTAAGGGAGCTATTGCGCTTGTTCCCCCACGAGAAGGGGCAGCCTTCTGGGAGCGTGGTCACCCGAGAAATTTCGCCGTGGGTTGCCAGAAGTTATACGGCTCAAATAAGTATTGGAAAGAGCGGTATGGATACCACAAACGTTCACTCTCAGAAACCGCGATGTATCGAGTTAAACAGTTGCTAGGAGGGCAACTGAGCTTAAGAAATTACAATGCACAGGTGGGTGAAACTTACGCGATGATAAAAGCGTTGAACAAGCTCACTGGGTTAGGTATGCCTGAAACTTGTCGTATTGACTAAGAAACACACGAAACGGGGTGGATCTATTTCTAAACTGAATTACGCAACAAAGCCATAGCACGTTTCAGTTACAGGAAAAGGATCCACGGAGATTTTAAAATCTTCTTCTTCTGAAAATGGGAAGTATGCTGCACGATTGGGGTCTACCCTACCAGCGACTCGAAGGCGTTCTAACACTTGAGGAGCCAACTTATGGAAGTGGAACTGAATGAACTCAGCGTGCTCTGGGTTAATGTTTTTGAAAAGTCTTAGCTGAAGTTCTTCGTATAGTTTGCTGTATAAAACCGCCATTTTGTTGTTTATGCTCCACTCTAAACAAGTTGACTATAAGACTACATAAATTACCTTACGCAGACATATGCAACCAAGTCTACCCCAATCATTAGAAACTGTTATCAATGGCTCGAAACAGCATTAAATTCTTTGGGTTGTAACTCGTTTTGGGGCAGAAACAGTTCAAGACTAACCTAGCTTGATAGTCACTTGAAAGTGGTTTCCTGCCGACAGCAGACTCTGAAGGGCCCACGAGTTTATGCTCATTCACCGACCCGCTTTCCTTAGCAGGCGGATTTCAGTGCCCACTCTCATTACTTTTATCCGCCGTTTTTACTTGACCCAGAACAGTCTGATTAGCAGCACTGAATGCACTAACCATATGGATAGCACCGCAGCGTTTATCTTTGTTATAGGTACCACGAATCGTCTTGCCATCAATCGCTACAACATCGCCTTTGGTGACTTCATGGCAATTTTTCATCCACTTAGAGAAACACCGCTGAAGCTTTATTGCCGAAATTATATTCACCACTCGAGCTATGGTGTCATGAACAGGTATACCCTTTCCCAAAATCATAATACTGGTGTAGCCATTCGAGGCTATCTTCGCCAGAATCTTCAATATCTTCCCCCCCCCCTCATCGCCTGCGATAACCGCTGTCACCATTACGAAAATGATATCGGTTAGCAAATGTTCAACTTTCCAAGCTTGGCGAGGGTCGCTGATAACTGAAATATGGTTCAAAAGGGTCAATCCGTTCATGGTGATGGCAAGGTTACTGTAGAAAACAGTATATGATCACAGCTAAAGTTGATCGTCAAATCGCTCCACAAATCATTGTATTTATTATGAAACCACAGTAGAAATGAGTGAAATGATTGCTTCACTCAGGCCTTATTCCACCACGGTTTTCATGATCTTGCCCTGCCTAATTATCCCTTGTACGTCTATAAGATAAATATTTTAAAAATTACTATTTATTCTCTGCCATATAGGAAAATTTGTAAGACTTTCCAGAGTCAATTCTAGTAGAATTAAAACCTAGCGCTTGGAATATATTTTTAATTTTCCTTGTAACTTTAGCCTGTCCTATATTTTCATCTTTACGTTCAGAAATTTTTAGTTTATTTGGAAGAATATGATTGATGATGCTTCTATGGTTATATAGTTCCTTATCTATACCTATAAATGAACCATGAAAATTTTTACCTTTATACTCTTCTCTGCTAGAGATAATAATAAAGTCTTGAACTAAATCGACCTTAAGTATACTTCGAAGTAGTAAAGCTGCTTCGAGTTTAGTTTTCTCAATTGCTGAGGATAGCTGACTAATAGTTCTCCCTGTCATGATAATTTCTAACACATCTTTATCAAAGTGAGGATTTTTGTTCTTATCATAAATACCACTTGGTAAATTATCAAATGAATCTTCAACAATATTGAACTTCAACTTAGCCAAGGTTAATTTAAGAGCATCATAAAAATTATCAATCAGCACTTTCTTTCTAAATTCGATACTGGACTCTATCCAATCCTCAGGAGAATTATTATATTTATTATGGTCTAACGTGATCGGTGTAGATAGACCAAAAATGCCAAATCGGATCTTCTTTGCTTTCCGTAATCGTCTAGAAGATTGTATTATTTCCTTAGGCGTCAGAATTTTATCACATAAACAATAAACGGTATCCGTGTAATTCGATTCAATACTGAATCCTTCTTTTAAAACTGGACTGCATATAACTGTATGATACTTAAATATTTCCGTATTTGGGCTACGGATAAATTTTTCGACAGCCTCTTCATGGTGTTCTTTCAAGAATTTGCTTGCAACAATTACAAGTATTTGGTTATCC
Organism: Vibrio sp. 10N.261.52.C11; assembly: GCF_041471405.1. NCBI lineage: Bacteria > Pseudomonadati > Pseudomonadota > Gammaproteobacteria > Vibrionales > Vibrionaceae > Vibrio > Vibrio sp. 10N.261.52.C11. The sequence goes on along the minus strand of NZ_JBFROI010000077.1, from coordinate 3,706 downwards.
AAGGCACTTATATAATCTACATTGCCATCATCACTAATAAATCCCGATTCTTTCAAGATAACATCAACTTTCTCTTTTGAAGATGAGAATACAAAACAGTTCTCATTCACATTTTGGATTTTATCAATGATAGTTTGTTTTTCATGGCTTCCATTTAAAAGAGATACCTCTATAGACCCAAAATCATGTTCTAGACAAGAATTATATGCATTCGCAAGCAATACGTTCCTTTCAAACTTTAACAAGCTCTTGATGACATTTTTTGTTATTTTGTTAGTAATATCCGCGTCCATTAACAACAGTTTCGTATTAGGGTCATTTAATGAATATTGAAGTAATTCTCTAACTATAGATTTTTCACGTTCGTCTATATAGCTATTACTTTTTGAATATAATGCCTCAAAAACTTTTTCCACCTCATCAATAATAATTATATCTGATGATATCACAGAATCTATAATATGCGGTTTACTTAATGATTTTAATGTCGTAGCAATATGTTTACTTTCTTCAATTTCATAGAGAACTGCTTCTGACGTTATAATATGGCAAGGCTCTAATTCTACCATTAACTGACTGACTTTTTCTTGTAGCCTATGCTCATAAGACTGAATTACCGACTTCAAATTTGAAATTATCGATGTTTTTTTTCCTATGCGATGAGCATGAATAACAACGTCTAGAGCCAAATCAGTTTTACCACTACCTGTACCTGATTTTAATAGAGTAATATCAGGTATAAACTTCCACAATTCCCCTCGCCCTATACCTCGTAAACGTTTTAAATATCTGATATTCAAGTCACTATTGCCATTAATTGCACCTTCAAAATAAATAAAAGAACCAGGATCAGTCACTTCTTTTGAAAAAACCAATGACTCATCAACTATATGATGAACAAAATTTTCGGCTGCCTTTTTTTTAATCTCTACAACTGAGGTTAAATCTAGATCTAATGAAAATGCAATTGCACTATCTATATCTTCTTGACTAAATTGATCTTTTACAGATTTTCTAGCTTTCAACATAGCCATTGATGTGCAAAATTTCGATGCATTATGCCTTATCAAAAATTTATATACAGATAAATAGTAATTAAAAGTTATGTCTTCAATAAGTGGGTTACTTAAAAACTCAAATATTACGTTTCCATCAAGATCATGAAAGAGCATGCTTTTTATATTGGATATATTTAATCCTTTATAAATAAAAAAATTATTAAACATTGAAAACGAGACTTTTTCATCAGAGATATAAATCGCTTTCAACCAATTTTTAACTATAAGACCTCGTTTATGATATTCTAAAACTCTTTGTATATCATTAACATGTTTAATATGTATGACTCTTCGATTATCGTACATAGCCCATTCTGGAAGCATATCTGATAATACAATGATGCACTCATTACATTTTTTATTTCCATGTAATGAGAAATACTCTTTACTGTTTGCCATTAAATTATAATCATATGAAAATTGATGTATTTACTATCAATCAAAGCGAGATACCTTATCGTGAATGACACTGTTCCGTACCTTCACCCAACTGTCCTATTAAAATAAAAATGCTTTGTAAATCTAACATATTACATGAATTCCCGCACTGATTGTCATAGTAACAAGTATCTAATGAATGACGACTTGTGACCCCTTAACCTTATAGTTGTACAGCAACTCCATGTTTATTGGCGCAGCTACGCTGCGAGAAACGATAGGTAGGTTCTGTGTCGTGTCCGTGCCCAACGGTGTTTCTTCGTTTCTCCCGCTTCCTTTACGCTATGCACTTTTTACGTGAATATATAAATTTGACGATAAGTGCATAGCTGACGTCATCCTTACATTTGATATTGCACAGCTTCGCTGTGCTGACTGACTCAGCTGCGCTGCGAGAAACGATAGGTAAGCCCTGTGTCGTGTCCGTGCCCAACGGTGTGTCTTCGTTTCTCCCGCTTCCTTTACGCTATGCACTTTTTACGTGAAT
>NZ_JBFROI010000077.1:0-918 GCF_041471405.1 Vibrio sp. 10N.261.52.C11 | reverse complement strand
CAGCTTCGCTGTGCTGACTTGACGCAGCTACGCTGCGAGAATCGATAGGTAGGCTCTGTGTCGTATCCGTGCTCAACTGTTTTATGATCCACACCAGCAGTTTTGGACACCGAGTTAAGTGAGTATGGACTGCCACCGATCTCCTAGACAAATTTCGCCTATTTAAACCAGTTTGTAGTTCACGGCTTTATGAAAGTGAGGCTCCTCATTGTTCATATCGAGTTTTTCCGAGCAATAAGGACAAAAGCGAATATTAAATGCCGTTTGCCATAAAAGTTCTCCCACATTATTGATTTCCGTGCTTAACTCCAAGTCTCTTTCTTTTGCAGTTTCTGAAATGAATAGAAACCATTGTCGATCTGATGTGTAATGATCCGTGAAATAGATAATAACCTCTTCTGGCATGTGTTCACATTGATGCTGTTTATTCATGCATTCACCTTCGGCTTTTATGAGTTTATCTGTCTAAAAGAATACGAAGTTTTCTGATGTTTCAGTCGCTACGTTTCTTCTCGATTTATACCTGTTACAACCATATAGCCCAGGAACACGAGACTCCTTTTGGTTCGAGCTTTGCTGATATAAATTGTTGGTAACGGACTTTTCTTTAGTTCCAGAATACCTAAAGCGCTCGAGTTGATCTTCAACTGTTAATGAATTAGCTTTAAAAATTGCTTCTTCATCTGAAATACATAAAATATTCTTTCCGACATTCTTATCAGAAACAATTTCAACACTTTTTTTATTGATGTAATGATACTTTCTTTTTTTCTGAGCTTTCAGTTCAACACTCATAACTATATCCATTAAAAATAAAACCAATAACTTTAATTAATCATAATTAACCCCTTCTGTAAAGAATATTTTAAAAATTTATATTCCCCTTAATTTAATAATTAAATATTTAATTATTAAATT
>NZ_JBFROI010000076.1:40280-40528 GCF_041471405.1 Vibrio sp. 10N.261.52.C11 | reverse complement strand
GAGCCAGAGCCAGAGCCAGTTCGTGCTGCAAACATGCCAGAGATCATTCCAAATGAATTTGGTGTGCCAGAAGACGATGATTGGCTGATTGAAGATGAGGCGTTTGAACCAGAAGCATTAGCGGAAACTGACGTAACACCAGAGCTAGTGACACCAGTCGCTGACCCGCAAGTTGGAGCTACACCACAAGCGGAAGTAGCAGAACAAGCTGAAGTTCTAGGACAAGAAGGCGAAGAAGAATTCTCGTT
>NZ_JBFROI010000076.1:0-39569 GCF_041471405.1 Vibrio sp. 10N.261.52.C11 | reverse complement strand
GCGAAGAAGAATTCTCGTTTGATGACTTTGAACTACCAGAGTTTGGTGAAGAGGATGCACTAGCGGAAGCTGAAGCAGCTGCACCACAAGCAGAAATAGCAGAACAAGAAAGCGAAGAAGAATTCTCGTTTGATGACTTCGCATTGCCAGAGTTTAATGAAGAAGATGCACTAGCGGAAGCTGATGCTGAATCAACACCAGAACCAGTAACGCCAGCTATTGATGCTCAACCAAGTGTTGAGCCTCAAACTGAAGCCCAAGTTATAGCTCAGGCGCAAGACGACGAAGAGTTTTCGTTTGATGATTTCGACTTACCAGAGTTTAGTGAAGAAGACGCACTAGCGGAAGCTGATGCTGAATCAACAACAGAGCCAGCAACGCCTGCTATAGACTCTCAATCAAGTGTTGAATCGCAACCTACCGCTGAGCCTCAGTTAGATGCTGCACCACAAGTTGAAACTGCGAAACCAGAAAGCGAAGAAGAATTCTCGCTTGATGACTTCGAACTACCAGAGTTTGGTGAAGACGATGCGTTAGCGGAAGTGGTGAGTGAACCAGATGAAGCACAGTTAGAGCAAGACTTAGCGCCTGACACAGAGAAGTTCGAGTTCGATGACCTTGATCTTCCGGAGTACGATGAAGAAAGCGCAAAAGCAGACTCTGTTTTAGATGATATTGAGCAAAGCAATGCCGAGCCGGTGGCGGAAGCCCAAGGCGTAGAGTTCGATGAGTTTGATTTACCGGAATATGGTGAAGATGAAGCCATCTCTGATGCGTTTGCTGAGAAGCCAACACCACTGACTTCTTTCAGCCCACAAGGCGAAGAGCAAGATGCGTTGCATGATCTGTTCTCAAATCCGCAGAGCTATAGTCAGGCTGATGATTTCTCGAATGCTGAAGACTCTGAACCGGCTGGTTTTGCACAGCCAGAACAATCACTGAGCGCGGCTTCAGAGCCAAACTCAACGCCTGCAGCGGTTCAAGACGAGCCACTAGAAGGCTTTGATGACTTTGATGAGACAGCATTAGCTGAGTTGCTTTCTGAAGATGTTCAAGACTCTGTCGACAACATGTTCGATAAGCCATTGGACGCAACTTCGATTGATAGCGCAGGGTTAGATATTGACGCCATGCTTGAAGTCGGCGGCGAAGACTGGAAAGGCTTTAACCTAGCGCCAGAACAACAATCGAGCATGCATAATGATGTGCCTGATGACCAACAAGAGATTTGGGCATCGGCTGAACAGCACGCTGAACCGAAAATCAAAGAAGAGAATTGGGCTGAACAAGACAATCTAACCGAATCAGGCAACAGTCGTGATAAGCAGTACATGACGATTGATGAGCTAATGGCTCAAGTCGAGCAAGAAGGTGAAGAAGTCATTAATCCAGACGATGAAGAGCTTAAACTGGATGTGGGTCTTAACGAATTCCCTGATGTTATCGGTGATATTGGCAATTATGATGTCGACAGCAATGCAGAAGCTGCGGGTAAGCTTGATTTGGCCAAAATCTACATCGAGATGAGTGACTCGCAAGGGGCAATTAAGCTTCTAGAAGAGGCAATCGTTGACGGCAGCGATGATATTCGTCGAGAGGCAAAAAATCTTATCGATACGTTAAACGGTCGATAAATTTACAAATCAGAAAGGGTAGCGTTGGCTACCCTTTATTTTAAGGCGATACAGAGCGCTATCGTTTCATTTGGTTTTTCAACAGCATCGTCTCGGTCGATGCTGATTGTTTATTGAAGTTTTAGCCCCATCCTATTTGGGCTAGCACTGATTTCCGTATATACTTCTCGCCCATTTTCAAAGAGAACAAGAACATGAAAATTGCTTTAGGTATTGAATATAACGGTACCCACTACTTTGGTTGGCAGCGCCAACGAGACGTGAAAAGTGTCCAAGAAGAATTGGAAAAGGCTCTTTCAGTTGTCGCGAATCACCCTGTAGAAGTTATGTGCGCAGGTCGTACAGATGCCGGTGTTCACGGTACGGGACAAGTCGTTCACTTTGAAACTAATGTCGATCGTAAAATGGTGGCATGGACAATGGGCGCGAATGCCAACATGCCAAAAGATATTGCGGTTCGTTGGGCGACAGAAGTGAATGAGGATTTCCATGCTCGTTTCTCGGCTACTGCCCGCCGTTATCGCTACATTATCTTTAACCATGCACTACGCCCAGGCATTTTGAATTCAGGTGTGAGCCATTATCATGGTCATCTTGATGAGAAAAAAATGCATGAAGCGGGTCAGTACTTACTTGGTGAGAATGACTTCACTTCGTTCAGGGCAACACACTGTCAATCTCGTAGCCCATGGAGAAACATGATTCACTTGAACGTGACTCGTCATGGACACTACATTGTGATCGATATTAAAGCGAATGCGTTTGTTCACCACATGGTGAGGAATATTACGGGTAGCCTTATTGCCGTAGGTAAAGGTGAGCAGAAACCAGAGTGGATCCAGTGGCTTTTAGAAGCTAAAGATCGAAAAGTAGCCGGCGCAACTGCAAAAGCGGAAGGTTTGTATCTGGTGGATGTTGATTATCCTGAACATTTTGAGCTACCACGAGAGCCAATTGGTCCTCTATTTTTACCGGATAATTTGAACTAAATGTGAGACTTAGGTTCAAAAATTATTACGGTTTAGTGCGTAAGATAGTCCCAGAAAATAGGTACAACCAGTTTTTTATCTACAGTCGCTGTTTTATGTGCTTTAATTCCCACGCATAATTCCCAAATTTATTTCTTTCGCAATCAAGCGGAAGAATCGAAACAAAAAGGTCTTCCATGAGTTGGCTTGAAAAGATTTTAGAAAAAAGCAACATCGTAACATCTCGCAAAGCGTCTATCCCTGAGGGTGTTTGGACGAAATGTACTTCTTGTGAGCAGGTTCTGTACCATGCTGAACTAGAGCGTAACCTAGAAGTATGTCCAAAATGTGACCATCACATGCGCATGAAAGCACGTCGTCGTCTGGATACATTCCTAGACAAAGGTGAGCGTGTTGAACTAGGTGCTGATCTTGAGCCACAAGACAAGCTGAAGTTTAAAGACTCTAAGCGTTACAAAGAACGTATCTCTGCTGCTCAAAAGAACAGTGGTGAAACAGACGCATTAGTTGCAATGAAAGGCGAACTATTGGGTTTACCTATCGTAGCGTGTGCTTTTGAATTCTCATTCATGGGCGGCTCAATGGGTTCTGTTGTTGGTGCTCGTTTCGTGAAAGCGGTAGATGCTGCTATCGAGAACAACTGTGGTTTAGTGTGTTTCTCTGCAAGTGGTGGTGCTCGTATGCAAGAGGCATTGATGTCTCTAATGCAAATGGCGAAAACCAGTGCTGCGCTTGAGCGTTTATCTGCGAAAGGCCTACCGTTTGTTTCAGTTATGACTGATCCAACAATGGGTGGTGTTTCTGCAAGTTTGGCAATGCTTGGCGATATCAATATTGGTGAACCAAAAGCACTGATCGGTTTTGCTGGACGTCGTGTAATCGAACAAACGGTACGTGAAGACCTTCCTGAAGGTTTCCAACGCAGTGAGTTCCTACTAGACCACGGTGCTATCGACATGATTGTTGACCGTCGTGAGATGCGTCAGCGCGTTGCAAGCCTTGTTGCTAAAATGACCAACCAGCCTTCACCATTAGTAGTTTCTGTGAACGATTCACCGAATGAAGCTACTTATGAAGTACCAGAAGCGCCAGAAAAAGGGTAAAGTACCTTCTAACAAACCAACTTAATTATGGTTATGAGTTAGATGAGTCAACAACCTATTCCTCAAGCCACATCCTCTTTGGAGATGTGGCTTGATTATTTATCAAACATCCACACAAGCGCTATTGATCTTGGATTAGACCGAGTTCAGGCCGTCGCCTCTAAGGCAAACCTCACCAAACCTGCTCAACATGTTATTACTGTTGCCGGAACCAATGGCAAAGGCTCAACATGTGCACTGATGGAAGCGATTCTATTGGACGCTGGTTACTCAGTTGGTGTCTACAGCTCTCCTCACTTAATTCGCTATAACGAACGTGTTCGTATCAACGGCCAAGATCTATCTGATGAAAAGATGGTTCAGTCTTTCGATTTCATTGAGAAAGAGCGTGGCGAAATCAGCCTGAGTTTTTTCGAATATGGCACTTTAGCGGCGTTACGTGCATTTCAAACTGAAGCGGTTGATGTTGTGCTTTTAGAAGTGGGTTTAGGCGGGCGTTTAGACGCGACCAATATCGTTGAGCATGATGTTTCTGTGATTACTAGTTTGGCTGTCGACCATGTTGACTGGCTAGGTGATGACATCAATGTGATTGGTTTTGAGAAAGCGGGCATTTATCGTAGCGGTAAACCCGCTATCTGTGGTCAACCCAAGCCACCGGCTACGGTTGCAGCGCACGCTGATGACATTAAGGCTGAGTTCTACCAAGTCGGTATTCAATACACTTATGATGTTGACGGTGATACGTGGAACTGGCGCAGTGGTGCATTCCAACTAGAATCGCTACCTATTCCAAGCCTGCCGTTACCTAACGCTGCAACAGCGTTGATGGCATTGGGCACATCAGAGCTTAGTATTAGCGACGTGAACGTGGTTAACGGCATGAAGAATGCGCAGCTTCCTGGGCGTATGCAGCAAATTAGCGAACAACCGGTGATTGTGCTTGATGTAGCACACAACCCGCATTCTGCTGAGTACTTTGCGCAGCAAGTCGCGAAGAAGTATGCAGGCAAAAATTTACACGTTGTAGTCGCCATGCTTCATGACAAAGATATCCCCGCGACATTGGAAGTATTAGCTCCAATAACAACACATTGGTACCCAGCTTCGCTGAACGGCCCACGAGCCGCAACAGCCGCTGAATTGTGTCAAAGCTTACCTGAAGGTGTAGAGCGGTATTCAAACCCTGTTGTAGCGTTTGAAGCGGCTTTAGCTTCTGTTAAAGGTGACGATGTTGTGTTGGTTGTCGGTTCTTTCCATACAGTGGGTGAAGTGTTGGAGCATTGGCAGAAAAAAGGAAACTAAATGGCAAGTAAATTCCAAAGCCGGTTAGTCGGCACCATCATTTTAGTGGCCATTGGCGTGATTGTATTGCCCGATGTACTAGATGGTAAGAAGCTCCACTACAAAGAAGAGTTTGCAAGCATTCCAATTAAGCCTGAGCTTGATAGTAATGTTGAAGTGTTTGAAGTACTCGATCCCGTTGAAGATCAGATAGCGCTACCGGATTCTCCGGTTGAGCAAGTGGTTGAAAGTGGTCGTACTGATAATTCAAACACGCAAACCGCGTCTTCTTCTAATGATAAAGAAGCAGACAAAGTGGCAGTTGTGGTTAAGCCGGTACCTGAAAAAAATGAATACCAAGACAGTGCTTGGATTATTCAATTGATGGCTTTGAAGAATGCTGACAACGCAAAAAACGTTGTTAAGGATCTGCAAAAGCGCGGTTATCAGGCTCACACCAAGCAAGAAAAAACTTTTACGCGAGTAATTATTGGCCCGGATGTCTCTAAATCCAAACTTGAGCGACAAATTAAGGAATTAGAAAAAATTACGGGTTCAAAAGGCCAGTTGCTCAAATTTAAACCGTTAAATCCATAAGAAAACGTTTGCGTCAGCATTTTTTCTGTTAAAATGCGCGCCAACTTAAGATGAAGAATTCATGAATTGGTTAGATTTTGTCATTTTAGGCGTGATCGGCTTCTCTGCCGTGATCAGTTTAGTTCGTGGTTTCGCTAAAGAAGCCTTGTCACTCGTTATTTGGTTTGGAGCATTTTTTATTGCTAGCCAGTACTACGCTAAATTAGCGATGTACTTCACCAATATCGAAGATGAGATGTTTCGAAACGGAACTGCGATAGCAGCATTGTTTGTTGCAACGTTAGTTGTGGGTGCCTTAGTTAACTATGTCATCGGTCAACTAGTTCAGAAAACAGGCCTGTCAGGTACAGACAGAATCCTCGGTGTCGTCTTTGGTGGCTTACGTGGTGTTTTGATTGTTTCTGCAGTGTTGTTTTTCATGGATGCGTTTACTGCATTCCCAAGTTCTGAGTGGTGGAAGAATTCGCAATTGGTTCCAGAATTTAGTCGAATCATTGCGCCGTTCTTCGAGCATTTACAAGCAACATCTAGTTTCTTATCTGGCGCGCTCTAGCGCCAGTTAATGTCGAAAAATCGAGGATTAGGACATGTGTGGTATTGTTGGAATCGTGGGTTCAACACCTGTAAACCAGTCTATTTATGACGCTTTAACGGTATTGCAGCATCGTGGCCAAGATGCCGCTGGTATTTGTACCATAGAAAGCAATCGTTTCCGTCTGCGTAAGGCGAACGGTTTAGTAAAAGATGTTTTTGAAGCAAAACACATGCAGCGCCTACAAGGTGAAGTTGGTATTGGCCATGTTCGTTATCCTACTGCGGGTAGTTCAAGTGCGTCTGAAGCTCAGCCTTTCTACGTAAACTCTCCTTTTGGCATTACGTTGGCGCACAACGGTAACCTGACGAACGCAAACGAAGTTCGTGAGAAGTTGTTCGAAAAAGACCGTCGTCATGTAAACACAACCTCTGACTCTGAAGTTCTACTGAACGTATTAGCTCATGAGATCGATACTGTTAAAGGTAACGTAACTTCAGATGACGTTTTCCGCGCTGTGGCAAATGTGCATCGTACAATTCGTGGTGCTTACGCCGTAACGGCGATGATCATCGGCCACGGTATGATCGCATTCCGTGACCCACATGGTATTCGTCCATTGTGTCTTGGTAAGCGTGAAGTTCAAGGTAAAACAGAGTACATGGTTGCGTCTGAATCGGTAGCACTCGATGCTGTTGGTTTCGACTTCATGCGCGACGTAGCACCAGGTGAAGCTATCTACGCAACGTTTGACGGTGAGCTTTTCACTAAGCAATGTGCAGACAACCCACAACTAAACCCATGTATCTTTGAGTTTGTATACTTTGCACGCCCAGATTCATTCATCGACAAAATCTCGGTTTACAGCGCACGCGTTGAGATGGGTGAGATGCTTGGTATGCGTATTAAAGAAGAGTACGCAGACTTAGACATTGATGTAGTTATTCCAATCCCTGAAACATCAAACGATATTGCGCTACGAATCGCTCAAGCGATCAATAAGCCATACCGTCAAGGTTTCGTGAAAAACCGCTATGTTGGCCGCACATTCATCATGCCAGGTCAGCAACAACGTAAGAAGTCGGTTCGCCGTAAGCTCAACGCAATTCGCTCTGAGTTTAAAGGTAAGAACGTTCTTCTGGTTGACGATTCTATCGTTCGCGGCACAACATCAGAGCAGATCATTGAGATGGCTCGTGATTCTGGCGCAAATAAGGTCTTCATGGTTTCAGCTGCTCCAGAGGTTCGCTTCCCTAACGTTTACGGCATTGATATGCCGAGCGCGACAGAGTTGATTGCTCATGGTCGTGATAACGAAACGATTTGTAAGCAGATTGGCGCAGACGCCTTGATTTTCCAAACGCTACCAGATCTGATTTCTGCAGTGGGCATGGGCAATCAAGACATCTCTCGTTTTGATACTTCTGTATTTAACGGCGAGTATGTAACGGGCGATATCGACCAAGTGTACCTAGATTTCCTAGACTCTTTGCGTAATGACGACTCAAAGGTTCAGCGTGAGATTCAACAAGATCTTGCTAACTTAGAGTTACACAACGAAGGCGCTTAACTAGCGTTTCGTTAGTCATACAGAGTTTCGCTAGCGATACAGAAAATAAAAAACCAGAGCATCGGCTCTGGTTTTTTGTTTATAGAGAAGGGGATTGACCTTAATGAATGTGGTATGCGATCACAAAATCAATAAACAATCTCACTTTCTCTGGTAGATGGTCTTTGTGGTTATAAAGCATGTAAATATCACGAGGGTTAGCGCTCCAGTCTTCTAAGACTTGCACTAAGCTGCCATCTTCAATGTATTCACGAATCATCACGTCAGGCATCAGGGTGATACCTAGGCCTTCTGAGCACGCTTGTCTCACGACATTAAGCGCATTGGCGTTGAAACGGCCTTTCTCGCTATTCACCACCGTCTCTTCATTCGAATTACTCAGCTGCCACTTAATCAGCGGGTAGCCTTTGAGTAGCGAATGGTTCGCTAGCTCTTCAGCATGGCTTGGAGCTGGGTTCTTCGCTAAGTACTCAGGGCTCGCGATAAGAATATCTTTGACTTCACTGATTTTTCGAGCGATTAGGCTTGAATCACGCTGAGGGCCGACTCGGAAAATTACGTCCCACTCCGTTGGATCCAGCTGATCCGCTTGGTTGTTCATCATCAGCTCAATATTGATATCAGGGTATTGAATCATGAATTCACTGAACATTGGCATCATCATGCGCTTGGTCAGGTTTGAGGGTGCCGTAATACGAATCTTACCGGAAGCGCCTTTGCACACGTCAGTTAACTCTTCTGCAGTAGAAGAGAGACGTTGCAACAGCGGAGAGCATTCATTGAAGAAACGTTCGCCTGCCTCTGTTAAAGAAAGTTTACGCGCGTGTCTATTGAGAAGCCTAAGGTTCAAAGAATCTTCTAAGGCTTGGATGCGTCGTGTGATGGTCGCAACCGGAATCATAGTCTTGCGCGATGTTGCGGTGTAGCTCCCATTTTCAACGACGAGTCGAAAGAGGTTTAAATCATCTAATTTCATAAATCCAGACACATTTGTTTACAATCTCATCTAATTTATACGTAACAGTGAGATCAATGTTTGCGTTACGTCAACTCGTTGCACTATTTACAAGTATTCCAACCCTCGTCACGAATTACCAGTAAAGAGTGCAAATTTGTGTATTTAGCATTTTATTACTAAGTTTTATATTAGTTCTTAGAACAGATAACAATAATAATTCGACTTAGTTTTGTGAGGTTATAGATTATGTACAAAACTCACAGTCAGCCAGTAATGACCTCGGCTCAGGAAGTAATTAACCAAAAATGCGTGATGTTGGTTGATGATGATCCTATTTTTCGCCGTATAACCAGCGCTTACCTAGACAAGGTCGGTTATAAAGTGGTTGAGGCTGAAAATGGACTGGACGCTTTGCAGAAACTTAGAGACTCAGCGCCAGATTTAATTGTGTGTGACTTATCAATGCCAATACTTGATGGCATAGAGCTTGTGGAAGAGCTCAGTTTAGAGTACCCGTCACTGCCTATGATCGTTGTGTCTGGCACTTATGATATGTCTGACGTGGCGAAAGCCTTGCGATTTGGTATTAAAGACTTCTTGGCGAAGCCGTTAGAGGATCACCGTCACCTAGGAAGTGCGATTGCGAATACATTGACAGATTCGTTCGATAACATTTCAGACCAACGAGATTTTTCGAGCCAATGGTTCTGTGTGGATGACGGTGGCGAGATCCCTGAAGACCAAGAACTGCATTGGCACCTGAATTACCTTCAAGATAACCCAAGCGCAGCAAAAGACTTACTGCATGCGCTGCTTCCAGAGAAAGATACGCGACAAGGCTCATGGCGTTGCAGTTACCGGTTACTGCAATCAACAGAGATGATGCCACTTGTGTTTGACTATGCGTGGATGATGAACGGGCAGTTTGCTTTTTACCTCGTCGATTCATCGTCGTCTGATAATGGCGGCTCCGCGACAACATTGTTAGTGAGAGCGCTGTTCCACGATTACATAAGAAACAGAAAAGATTTTAATGTTGATCTCAAAGATATTGCTGAAATCTTAGAGAAGGGGATTCGTTGCTCTAAATGCTCCACCCCAGTGAATGCCTTGTTTGGTGTTGCTGACCTTGCCGAGGGAACCATCTCCATTTTGCCTGCGGGTCTAGACGGGCAATGGTCGAATGGTGAATTGAATCAATATATTGCAGCAGGTGAGCGCTTGGGTGAGAACTGCAAGAAGAACTTTATTACGCGGGACCTTCCGATCGAACAGGGCTGCCAACTGTCGTTGAGCCTACTTGGAGCGGCAAGTTTTAGTTTAGACATACACCAAGGGTCTACTGATTAACCCTATATTTCCTCGGTTTTTGTGAATAATTGATTAAGGTATAGTTGCGCAAATGGTGTGGCTATGCCTTTTTTGTTAAATGTCGATTTAGCAAAGCGGGCTTGGTTCGCCGGATACTTACCTTCACTAACAAAAACAAGAAGCAATCATGGCAGATAACAAAGACTTTCAAGACCCGTTTAATGTATTCTACTTTTTAGGATTTTTAGCCGCATTTTTAATGATTCCATTGCTACCAGCAACACTTACGTTGATCCGTGTATTCAATGGTTACGCAACATTCTAGTTAAGCTGTCGTCGCCGATTGGTGATAGCTAACTCAAGGAGGCCACAATTAGCGTTCGAGTTTTAAGCCTCAATATTGCTGGTGGCCTTTGTATATTTCTCGCAGTTCTAGGGATAGTTTTGCCCGTTCTGCCAACCACTCCTTTTCTCCTTCTTGCCAGCGCATGCTTCATGCGAAGCAATCCGAAAGTTCATAAATGGATGCATGAGCACAAAACGCTGGGTCCTTTGCTGAACAATTGGTATCAACACGGTGCCGTCACCAAACAAGTTAAAACGCGTGGCGTATTCTTTATCTTGTTGAGTTTTGCGTTATCCATCTACTTTGCCCCTATCATTTGGGTCAAGGCTTTCCTAATTTGTGTACTTGTTATTCTTCTCACATGGTTTATGCGACTTCCAACCCATGAGTTGGTTGCTGACAGCAAAGAAAATCACTACCATTAAGCCAGTGTGCCTGCTTGTATAGCGGGCGTTTATTATTTCAGCAATCAGAGCTATGACTCTCGTTGCAATGAATACCAATCGTACCTTTCCTTAATTTCGAACGTTGATGTTTAATTCGTTAACGAGAGTTTGGAAAGCGGCCTAATGAAGTGCATAAGATTATGAACACAGAAAAAATCTCTCTGATCAAAGCAAGCATCAAAAGCATTCCTGATTACCCTAAAGCGGGTATTTTGTTCCGTGACGTAACAAGCTTGATGGAAGATCCAGTAGCTTACAAAGCGACTATCGACCTGCTAGCGGAAACATACAAGGACATGGGCTTTACTAAGATCGTTGGTACTGAAGCTCGTGGTTTCCTATTTGGTGCGCCTTTGGCACTTGAGCTAGGTGTTGGCTTCATTCCTGTTCGTAAGCCGGGCAAGCTGCCTCGTCAAACTGTGGCACAATCTTATGAGCTTGAGTACGGCACCGACACTCTAGAAATCCATACTGATGCTATCGTTGAAGGCGATAAAGTGTTGATGGTTGATGATTTGCTAGCAACGGGCGGTACGATTGAAGCAACAACAAAGTTGATTCGTCAGCTTGGTGGTGTGGTAGAACACGCTGCATTTGTTATTAACCTTCCAGAAATCGGTGGTGACAAGCGCTTACAAGGCTTAGGTCTAGAAGTGTTTAGCATCTGCGAATTCGACGGTCACTAATCCTTTTCGGAATTATTCATGAGCTATCTTGCGTTAGCGCGAAAATGGCGACCAACCAAATTCAAAGAAGTGGTTGGTCAAGCCCATGTTTTAACAGCATTAGAGAATGCCCTTAGCCAGAATAGGTTGCACCACGCATACCTGTTCAGCGGTACACGAGGTGTTGGTAAAACAACCATCGGTCGTTTGTTTGCTAAGGGACTCAACTGTGAAACAGGCATTACCTCAACACCTTGTGGTGAATGTGCAACCTGTAAAGAAATCGATGAAGGTCGCTTTGTTGACCTGCTCGAGATCGATGCGGCATCACGAACTAAGGTAGAAGATACCCGCGAGCTTCTGGACAATGTTCAGTACAAGCCTGCACGTGGTCGCTTCAAGGTTTACCTAATCGATGAAGTCCACATGCTTTCCAGGCACAGCTTTAACGCGCTTCTAAAGACCTTAGAAGAGCCGCCTGAGTATGTGAAATTCTTGCTCGCAACAACGGATCCACAGAAGCTTCCAGTAACGATCTTGTCGCGTTGTTTGCAGTTCCATCTTAAGCCGATCAGCGTTGATAATATTCACGAGCAGCTCGATCATATTCTTGAACAAGAAGATGTGACGTCTGAATCTCGTGCGCTTGGAATGATTGCTCATGCTGCTGATGGCAGTATGCGTGATGCGCTAAGCCTTACAGACCAAGCTATCGCATTGGGTAATGGCAATGTCGTAACAGATACTGTTGCTCACATGCTCGGAACACTGGATACCGACCAAGCTATCCACTTGCTTGAAGCGATTAGCAGTAAGCAGCCACAGCAAGCGATGGCGTGTATCCAAAGCCTTGCTGAGAACGGTGTCGAGTGGGATGGTTTGCTGAATCAGCTTGCGACTCAACTGCATCGTCTTGCGATGTTCCAAGCTTTGCCATCCACACTAGATAAGGCACAGCCTGACGCTGAGAAGCTTGAACTACTGAGCAAAGCGCTTAGCCCACAAGACATTCAACTCTACTACCAGATCGTATTGAAAGGTCGTGAAGACTTACCATTGTCGCCAACCGCTCGCGTTGGTATTGAGATGGTGGTTTTACGCATGTTGGCATTTAGACCAGCTGAACAAGCGGTTGCTACGGCAATCTCGACTCAGTCGGCAAGCCCAGCGCCAGTTCCAGCAGCTCAAGCTCAGAACGTTGCTCAGTCAGTGAGTCAACCTGCGCCAATGGCAGCTCCGAGACAGCCTCAGATGCAACAACAGGCGCCTCAACAGCAAGCTATGCAGCCACCACCCGTGCAACAGACTCCAGCACAGTATTCAGATTCGCAAGGTTACGCTGAACATTCAGGCAACCAAGGTTATCCTGAGCAGGATTACCCGCATAGCCAGTATGACGCGCCTCCTGCTTATGATGAGCGTCCAAGCTACGGTGCAGAGCAGCCTCAGCAGCAACAAACGAATTATCAAAACCAGAGTCCGGTTCAACAGCCAAGCGCTGCACCTTCTGCTCCGCAAGAGCAGCCAGCGCGTGCAACTTCGCCTGTGAGTGGTTTACGCCACCAATTACGTTCTCAACGTAGAGGCAGTTCGGCAACAGAAAACAAAGGCTCGGCGCCAAAAAAGGCTAAAGCGACACCAGCTAAAACTTCAGTTCTTGATCGAGTTGCTCAGCAACACGGTGGTTCTGAGCGGGTGTCGCCAGCTTCTTTATCATCCTCTTCGACAGAAAATGTGACCAACGATAATGAACCTTATCGCTGGAAACCGTCTAAACCTGTAGTGAAAGAGGTGAGCAAAGAGCTTACACCTACTCAGATCAAACGTGCGTTGGAGCATATTAAGACACCAGAAATGGTCGATAAATTGCTTCAAGAGTCGATTGCTCAAGATGAATGGTCAGCCACGATTCAAAAGCTAGAGACAGCCAAGCTTGTTGAACAGTTAGCATTGAACTCAGTGTTTGCTAAAAACGACACATCAATCACTTTAACGTTAAGAGCGAGCCAAGCTCATTTGAATACCGACCGTGCGCAGAGTGAGCTATTGCAGTCTCTCAATACTGTGCTTGGAGAAGAGTGTCATTTGAGTGTTGAAATCGGTGATGGTGGAGAAACGCCGCTAGAATTACGAGAACGACTGTATCAAGGTAAGTTGAAAGACGCGTTTACCGCTTTAGAAAACGATGCCAACGTACAGTTCATTGAAAGACGTTTTGCCGCTGAACTCGACAGAGACAGCGTTCGTCCTATCTAGAACGTTTTCTTGTTTAGTGACCGGCATATCATCCCAGATAAGCAAATCTGAGAACTGAACATCGAGGGGTTGAATCACACTGTTTTAACCCCCATTTAAGCTCGTATAGCTTAATTAATTTTAATAAACCAATTAGACCAGAGAGTATTAACATGTTTGGTAAAGGCGGTATGGGCAACATGATGAAGCAAGCCCAGCAAATGCAAGAGCGCATGCAAAAGCTTCAAGAAGAAATCGCAAATATGGAAGTTACAGGTGAGTCAGGTGCTGGCCTTGTAAAAGTAACGATCACTGGTAGCCACAGCGTTCGCCGTGTTGATATCGATGAAAGCCTAATGGAAGACGATAAAGAGATGCTTGAAGATCTTATCGCTGCTGCTTTCAACGATGCGGCTCGTCGCGTTGAAGAAACTCAAAAAGAGAAAATGGCTAGCGTAACTGGCGGAATGCAACTTCCACCAGGTATGAAGATGCCTTTCTAAGTAACTTATTCTTAAAGGTTAATTCAGGTGGTGGTTTGTGTTGAACAGGCTATTACTTGAACATTAGAACGGTTAAATATGCGTACCAGTCATATGCTGGAGCATTTGATGGAGGCCTTACGTTGTCTACCTGGGGTTGGCCCCAAGTCGGCGCAGCGTATGGCCTTTCATTTGTTACAGCGCGATAGAAAAGGCGGCCTACAGTTGGCTGAAGCTCTTAGCCAAGCAATGACCGAAATTGGTCACTGTAATGAGTGCCGTACTTTTACTGAAGAAGATACTTGCCACATTTGTACCAATCCTAAACGTCAGGAAAATGGTCAAATCTGTGTAGTAGAGAGCCCTGCAGACATTGCAGCTATCGAAGCAACTGGCCAATATTCAGGTCGTTACTTTGTATTGATGGGTCATCTTTCACCACTTGATGGTATTGGTCCAAGCGACATCGGTCTCGATGTTTTGGACTACCGCCTGCGTCGTGGTGATATCTCGGAAGTAATCCTAGCGACTAACCCAACAGTTGAAGGGGAAGCGACAGCGCATTACATTGCTGAGCTATGTAATGCCCATGAAGTGAACGCAAGCCGTATCGCTCATGGTGTTCCCGTTGGTGGTGAGCTAGAGCTGGTGGATGGCACCACGCTTTCGCACTCCTTACTCGGTCGTCATAAGATCTAAAAAAGCCGCTTGGTGAAGCATCACTAAGCGGCTTTTTCTTTTATTGCTTTAGACGTTTTTCAGCGCTTAATCTGAACCTCTCACCGCTTTGTATATCATCGCGCCAATCACGGCACCAATAATTGGTGCAATCCAGAATAGCCACAATTGCGAAACGGCCCAATCACCGACAAATACGGCTACACCAGTACTTCGCGCAGGATTCACCGAGGTATTGGTTACAGGGATACTGATAAGGTGAATTAGGGTCAAACAAAGACCAATTGCGATAGGTGCAAACCCAGCGGGTGCTTTCGAATCCGTCGCG
Organism: Vibrio sp. 10N.261.52.C11; assembly: GCF_041471405.1. Lineage (NCBI taxonomy): Bacteria > Pseudomonadati > Pseudomonadota > Gammaproteobacteria > Vibrionales > Vibrionaceae > Vibrio > Vibrio sp. 10N.261.52.C11. Next base: position 24,411 of record NZ_JBFROI010000076.1, on the reverse strand, counting down.
CCCATAATCACGAATAGGAACACCATGGTCATGACCACTTCACAAACGAGAGCTGCTGTGAGCGAGTAGCCGCCCGGTGAGTGTTCACCATAACCATTTGAAGCAAAGCCAGATGCCGCAGCGTCAAAGCCTGCTTGGCCTGAAGCAATCACAAATAACACACCACCCGCGATAATGCCGCCAATGACCTGGGCAATAATGTAAGGTGCGACGTCTTTGGCATCAAAGCGGCCACCGCTCCAAAGACCAATTGTAACAGCAGGGTTGAGATGACAGCCGGATATATGGCCAATAGCAAAAGCCATGGTGAGTACGGTTAAACCAAACGCGAGGGAAACCCCGAGTAAGCCGATACCTACATCGGGAAAAGCAGCGGCTAAGACGGCACTACCACAACCACCTAACACCAACCAAAATGTACCGAATATTTCTGCGATATACTTATTCATAACTATCCTTATTAATCTTTACCAGTATCAATAAGATAGTTTAGTTCTATCAAAGTTGTGAAATCTTGGGCATATATAAGAAGAAAAGTATTGTTAAGTTATTGCTTCGAGCTCAATAAGGTTATCAAGCGCTTCTTGGTCTGTTTTACCACAGATGATAGGGCAGGCTTTGAACTGGTGACATACCTTCGGGCGTGAAGGTTGACCAAATAATTTGCATAGATCTTGCTCATTTAATTGAATGCAGCGTACGCCAGCAGGCTTACCATTAGGCATTCCAGGAATAGCAGATGTAATACTTGGAGCGATACAACAAGCTCCACAACCTAGGCGACATTCCATCAAATTAAACTCACTAAATAACAGGGTGCGCGATAGTAGCAAAAAATGATGAGAGTGACAGCTGTTGATTGAATCAAAGAATGAACAATTATTATCCTTGAACTTTTTATGGGCTAGCGGTATAACACGCACCCCAGTAAAAGAGTAAGAAGTAATCCTATGACGAATCCATTTTGGCAAGAAAAGACACTAGAGCAAATGACCGAGAACGAGTGGGAATCACTGTGTGACGGTTGTGGTAAGTGTTGCCTGCATAAACTAATGGATGAAGATAGTGATGAAGTTTACTACACCAACGTGGCGTGCAGCTGGTTAAACGACAAAACATGTTCTTGTAAAGACTACCCGAACCGCTTCACTTCAGGTGAAGAGTGTTTGAAGCTGACTCGTGACAAGATTCATGAATTCCATTGGCTACCAGATACTTGTGCTTACCGTCTTCTATCTGAATCTAAACCGATTCCTGAGTGGCACCCATTGATTACGGGTTCTAAATCAGAGATGCATGCTGCAGGTGAAAGTGTTCGTAACAAAGTGGTATACGAAATCGATGTTGTCGATTGGGAAGATCACATCTTGAACCACCCGAACCGCTAGTTAACGAAGACTAGTCAATCACCCGAATAAAAAAAAGGCTCACATTTCTGTGAGCCTTTGTCGTATTTAGGAGGGTCCAAATCAATGGACTGTGTCATGGCTAATGTCAAGCAAGCGGTAAGTCTGCAACCACCTGATTGAACGTGATACGAGCATTCTGAGCTTGCTCAGATAACTCGATCTTTTTCGCTTGTGCGGCACTAAGATTACTCTCGGCCTGCTCAAGTGCTTGTTGTAGGTTCTCTGGTAACTCGTGAGTTTCCATTTGTGAACCTTGTTCTAACACATAAGCGCGAATTTCTTTCTTCACTGCGGCAAGTTCTGTGTAAGCAACACGCTCAAGTTCTGCGGCTTCTTGTGCTGCATCTCTTTCTTTCTCAAACTGAGCCAACGCCATACCTTCAGCAGACCAAGGGTCCATGTCTGGCAGTTCTTCGATGTTGATCGTTGGCTCGATATACGCATCTTGATGGCGTAGGTCGAGGTTAGTCGCACGAACCGCTGAAATCATCAGCATCACAGAGATAGCAAGCAGTGGTAAGCCACCAACAATCGCCGCCGTTTGTAGCGTACTTAGACCGCCTAAGAACATTAGAATCGTTGGTAAGAACGACAGAGTAAATGCCCAGAACATACGGTTCCAGCGCATTGGTTCTTCGGTCACGTTATTTTGTACAACAGACGCTAGGATGTATGAGATCGAGTCAAATGTTGTTGCCGTGAAGATGATACACAGCATCGTAAATACAGCGATAACCAGCGTGCTCATTGGCAATTGTGCCAGCATCGAGAAGATAGCTTTGGTTGCGCCTTCAGCATTCAAAATCGCAACGACATCTAGCTCACCAGAAAGCTGCAGGGATAGGCCGTAGTTACCTAAGATCATGAAGAATAGGAAACAACCTAGAGAGCCAAAGAAGATCGAACCTGACACCATTTGTTTGATGGTTCTACCGCGAGAGATACGCGCAACAAACAGACCCATACTCGGTGCAAATACTAGCCACCATGCCCAGTAGAAAATCGTCCAGTCTTGTGGGAAGTGAGTGTTTTCGAATGTACCGTAACCACCAAATGGTTCAGCCCACGTTGCCATCACGAAGAAGTTAGACAGTAGACGACCAATTGAGTCTAAGCCTGTTTCTAACATGAAGATTGTTGGACCCGCGATCAGAACGAAAGCCAGTAGACCCATCGCACCCCAGAAGTTGATGTTACTTAGGATCTTGATGCCTTTTTCCAATCCAGCATAAGATGAGTAAGCAAAAATCGCAGTACACACTAAAAGCACCATCACTTGCGTTAGGTTATTTTTAGGTAGACCAAATAGATGATTTAGACCTTCAGTGATCAGAGGAGCGGCTAAACCTAATGTTGTTGCAGCGCCGCCTAATAGACCGAAAATGAATAGGATATCAACGATCTTTCCTGGTACGCCTTTACTACGGTGTTCACCAAGAACAGGCATTAATGCGCTTGAAATCTTTAGAACAGGTTGTTTACGTACGTAGAAGAAGTAAGCGATAGGAATTGCCGGGATTAGGTAGATAGACCATGCGATTGGTCCCCAGTGGAATAGGCCGTAGGTCGCAGCCCAGCGTACTGCTTCTTCACTGCCAGGTTCTAGTTGGAAAGGCGGTGATTGGTAGTAGTAAGCCCACTCAATACAGCCCCAATACAAGATACTTGCACCGATACCGCCACAAAATAGCATGGCAGCCCATGATGCAGTTTTAAACTCAGGCTCTTCATCAGCTTCGCCCAGTTTAATTTGTCCCATATCACTGAATACTACGTACACCATAAATGCACAGGCTGCGAGACCTAGAGCAAGATACAGGAATCCGAGTTGATCAGTCATGAATGTTTTCGCAACCGCAATCCAGTCTGCGCCCTGTGCAGGGAACAAAATGAGCGGGAAAACTATCGTGAGTAGGAGTGCTATAGCACCAAAAAAGGTTGGCTTATCGATAAGCTCAAAAGTGTTTTTCACGAGTATTATTCCATTAAAATGAGAGCGGAATTATGGAATGAACTCGTTTTTTAGACCTAATCGGGTCTATTGTCGTAACGATAAATCGCTTTTATTCTAGAGAATGCGATAGGTTGGCAAGGCTAAATGAGTGCGAGAAGAATACCGCCTACGGTTGCCGCTGCGGACAGGTATTGCCCCGCTGAATAAGAACCATCATCTTCTTCTTCAATCTTATCTGGGTGATCCATACCCAAGGCACCATGAGCGAATGACTCAACTTTATCGGTAACTGTCGCGTTTTCTGCTTCGACTTTCTTCGCTTCTTTATCAATTTCTTTTAGGGCAGATAAGAGTGCTTTGCCTTCATCAGAAAGCCTAACCGTATTTTGCTCAACCTTAAGCGGTGTAGGCTTTTCAGCTTCGTTAGCTGAACTCTTAGCGTTCATCTGCGAAGGCGAATACAGCTGAGTATTACTCGTTCCTACTGGCGTCATATAGCTCTCCTTACCTATCCTTAAATATAGTATCGGCAGAGGTGTGAAAAACTTGTGCAATTAATCATCGATAGTGATGTTTTTTTATTCGCACATTACATTTTCGTCTGCTTGGTTAAATCGTCTATTTACTAAGCAAGTCTTGTGCCGATAAGAATGTTTGATTTTAGATAGAGTTAGGATGAATGACGGGAACGTGATCAAGTTGTGACGATGGGCTAATTATCTAGGATTAGCCCATCGACTCTTTAGCTTAGAAGAGTGGATCAACAGATCCTACTCACACTCTAGGCTAGCGCTACGTTTTGACAGATGCTTGTATGCCTTCATTCGGTTCTCTTTCTTTACAAAGCGAGCCGGCGGCGAAAGCACTTCAAGCTGATAATCACCGCTATCCGATGAGATCGCTTCAACCGGGCTGATGATGGCGATTTTTAAATCAGGGTTACGACGTAGAATTGATGCCGCCGTCCCTAAACCACCCTCGGTGTGGAACTTGCCAGCCACGTGAATCACTTGTTTATCAGGGTTTGATGCTAGGTAATCCACAATCGACTCAGCCATGGTTTCGTCCCAGGTAACCTGAGCGGCAAACTGCTTTTCTGTTTGCTCTGGCGTACCGTGATGCATAGAAGCCATGAACTTTTCTTTGTAAGGGCTATCGCCAGTATCCACTTCGGCAGCAATCCATTGGCGTTGCTCGGTCGATAATTGGTCTAGGTAAGGCAATCCTTTACGGCCAATACACTGCACGAATGGCTTTGGTGCATTTGCCGCAATAACATCGACGTCGTTGGCTTTTGCGAACTCAACTAACGCGCGGTAATCACTTTCGTAATTTGGCCAAGCTGCCGCTTGAGACATGAGAATTTGTTCGCCAATTTCGCCGTTTAAGTATTGGTCAAGTGTGGCTTGGTGCTCTCGAGTGAACTGTTCCATTGAAAGCGCAATGTTTGATGTTGCGTTGCGGCGCGCTTTTAAGAAGTCGGTTTGGAAGCGGTGAATGGCAGAATGCGTGTGCCATTCGCCAATTAGAACCACATCAGCGTCAATCAGCTGCTCGGGTAATGCATCGAGAGAAAGTGTTTCGCCTTGTGGAGAAGCGAACTGGTAGTCATAGAATGTGGAAACGGATTCCGTTTGAGCCACTTTTTGAGAAGTGTCTTTTGCAGGTTGACTAACACAAGCCGTGAGAAGAGTAGCTAATCCGATAAGAATAATACGTTGCATGAAATGCCTCCTTGAAGAACACGCATACTAAAGGAGGCAAGATAAGATTTCAATGCAAACGATAATCAATATCAATTAAATTTGTTTGCGGTACACTCGCAGCATAAAGTCAGCTTCACAGTTGAATTGCTCTGCCTCGGTGAGTTGTAGTTTAAACTCTTCACTCGCCTTCCAAGCAAACGGCGTCATCTGTAGCAGGTCGAATGCATCTGACCCCGATAGTTCCATCATATAGTTTAGTTGCTCTTGATGCTCAAGCGTAAAACCTTCGATCACTTCTGGATCTTCGTCGTGCAAGCGAACGCCATCATAAATTGCATCACGCAGTTGATACAGGTGTCGGCTAGCTGGTGTCACGGTGATCACCACACCATTATCTTTGATGGTGCGTTGTAACTCTTCAGCCTTGCAAGGCGCGTAAATGCGTAGAATTCCGTCTAAGCTGTTTTCAGCAAAGGGTAGGCGATGGCTTGATGCAACTGAGAAGTCGACAGCAGGGTAGCGTTTAGCGGCGTATTTGATAGCAATCTTAGAAATGTCTAGGCCAAAAGTAGCCCCTTTCTTTTCTTGAAGATTCACAGCAATTTCGTTGGTGTAATAACCTTCGCCACAACCAATATCCAATAGGCTAGGCGTCTCTTCTGGTAGATAGCGAGAACACAACGTCACCACCGCTTGGCGCATTGGGTCATAGTGGTTACCTTCAAGGAAGCGACGACGTGCCTGCATCATCTCTTTGTTGTCACCTGGATCTTTTGAGCGTTTGTGGTGCGCAGGCATCAAATTGACGTAGCCTTCTTTCGCTAGGTCGAACTGATGGTTCTTTTCACACTTAAACGTACGATCGTTTTGAGATAAAGGTTGGTGACACAAAGGGCATTGGTAAGTCATGGAGACCTCTAAAGGAGAATAGACAGCGCAAGTGTAACGAGCTAAAACCAAAAAGTAAAAGAGCGACATAAAGCCGCTCAAAAATCGTTTTTTATAACTGTATTTATACGGTTATTGGGCACTAATCACAGTGATCAGTTGGTGGTTTTCACCCGGCCGGAGTGTTTTACCGGCTTCTAGGCTTGGCGCGTGCAGTGTTGATTCTACGCACATCATAGTTAGGTAACCATCGTCTTGCATGTCGCCCATACTTGCAGCGCCTTCTGCCCACGGGTTCCACAGTACTGCAGAGTTATGACCGTGGTTTTCAACTGTTAGCGTGCGATCCAGCTTCTTGTCAGCAACAAAGATTTGCGCTTCTGGTTGCGTGTAAACGCGGTCAATCGTGTCGGTCAGTACCAGTTCAGATCCACCTTGGCAGATCTTGCCACCTTGCAGGCTATCAATGTACTCAGCACCCATACCAGTGGTGGTTGTGTTGTGGATATCGCCAACGTTTAGGTAAGTGTGTAGTGCACCAGAGAAAGTCCATGGCTGAGAATCAGTGTTCTTCACGTCCAGCGTTACTTTTAGTTGTTCGCCGATCTCAACATTCAAGCGAGCATCAAACTGATGAGGCCATACTGCTAGCGTCTCTTCGCTTGGCTTCAGACCTAAGCTAACAATCACGCCAGCTTCGCTTTCACGGTGTTCAACCAATTGCCATTCACTTGAACGGGCAAAACCATGTGCTGGTGCTGCAATGCGACCAAACCAAGGCCAACATACTGGAATACCACCACGCAGAGCCGTTTTACCATCGAACTTAGCTTGTTGGCTCATCCAAATTAGGTCTTCTTGACCTTGCGGTTGGAATGACACCACATGGCCGCCAAACAGTGAAATCGCTGCGTTTGCTTTATCGTGGATAACGCGAACCAGTTTTACACCTTCGTGTTCAACGATAGTGACGTTGTCAGAAAGTACCGCCAGTGCAGGTAGAGTAGATAAATCCATTACATGATCCTTCTAAGCAAATTGAATTCAAATGCTGACTAGAGTGATGCTTGTGTTTTCATGAGTAACAAGCAGAGTCAGTATTAGAATTGAATTTTGCGTTTGGGCTATCTTGATGAGCTTAGACAGACGCGGTTTAAAAGATAGCAGGCATTAAAAAGGCGACACTAAGGTCGCCTTTTTCAAAGTCTGCTCAAAACAGTCTTCGCTAATGCTTATCTAAAGCGATTTCTAAAAAGAAATTACTTAGAGATGTGAGCGATTAGGTCTAGAACTTTGTTTGAGTAACCGATTTCGTTGTCGTACCAAGATACAACTTTAACGAATTTGTCAGTTAGAGCAACACCAGCTTTAGCATCGAATACTGAAGTTTGAACTTCACCGATGAAATCTTGTGATACTACTTGGTCTTCAGTGTAACCAAGAACGCCAGCCATTTCGCCTTCAGAAGCTTCTTTCATTGCAGCACAAATTTCTTCGTAAGATGCAGCTTCTTTTAGGTTAACTGTTAGGTCAACTACAGATACGTTAGCAGTTGGTACACGGAAAGCCATACCAGTTAGAAGGCCGTTTAGTTCTGGAAGAACAACGCCTACAGCTTTAGCAGCACCAGTTGAAGATGGGATGATGTTTTGAGAAGCACCACGGCCACCGCGCCAGTCTTTAGCAGAAGGGCCATCTACAGTTTTTTGAGTTGCTGTAGTAGCGTGAACTGTAGTCATAAGACCAGACTCAATGCCCCACTTATCGTTAAGTACTTTAGCGATAGGTGCAAGACAGTTAGTAGTACAAGAAGCGTTAGAAACGATGTCTTGACCAGCGTAAGATGCTTGGTTAACGCCCATTACGAACATTGGAGTTGCATCTTTAGAAGGACCAGTAAGAACTACTTTCTTAGCGCCAGCAGTGATGTGCTTACGTGCAGTCTCGTCAGTTAGGAAAAGACCAGTTGCTTCAGCAACTACGTCTACGTCGATAGCATCCCACTTAAGGTCTTCTGGGTTACGCTCAGCTGTAACACGTACAGTTTTACCGTTAACGATTAGGTTACCGCCTTCAACTTCAACAGTACCGTTGAAACGGCCGTGAGTTGAGTCGTACTTAAGCATGTATGCCATGTACTCTACGTCGATTAGATCGTTAATACCTACTACTTCGATGTCTGCACGCTCTTGAGCTGCGCGGAATACGAAACGGCCGATACGGCCAAAACCGTTAATACCTACTTTGATAGTCATTGTAGTTGCTCCACAACTTAATTTCTGATTAAAGATAACTGGTAGTAAAATTACAGAATCCAGTATACATCTGCAATAGATAATCCGACTTAACTTGTTTAATGTCAAAAAAAAGCGACGCTTTTCTTAACAATTGGGTGTAAGTGATTGAAAATTGACCATTGCAAGTGGCTCTGTACCCTTCCAGTTGGGTAAAATACCCCTAAATGATGATTCACTTATGAGTGTATATGTACAATGTTTCCTGGTGAGAAAGTATGTGCTACAAAACGACTCATATGCAAGCCTTTATAGAAAAAAGTAAATATAATAACTGAGAATGTGGAGAGATATTAACGTGATTCAAAAGGGAGGAAATATGATAAAGCCTGATGAATACTGGCGTGAGCGCCTAACGGACGACGAATTTTCAGTGTGTCGTGAGCGTGGTACTGAAGCCCCATATAGCGGCAAGTTACTGCACAACCATAAGACTGGCGTCTATAGCTGCACATGCTGTGAAAGCCCTTTGTTTCTGTCGGATAACAAATATGACTCTGGGTGTGGTTGGCCAAGCTTTGATGCCCCAGTGAATGATGAAGCAGTACGCTATATAGAAGATCTAAGTCACGGAATGAAGCGTGTAGAGATCCGTTGTACCGCCTGTGATAGCCATTTAGGTCACGTTTTTCCAGATGGCCCGAAGACCACAGGTGAACGGTTCTGTGTTAATTCAGTGTCGTTAATTTTCAACAAAAATGACGAAAGTACGAAATAACTTGTAACTATTGTCTAATCCTTACAGGTCGCATTTGTCGATTTAGGAATGCTGAAACGCCCAAGATTTCAGATTTAACTCTAGTACAAATAAAAACAGCTACCAAAAAGGTAGCTGTTTTTATTTGAAAGCAGGTGAATAAGAAGCTTAAGTAAGAACACTATAAATGAAGCGATCAGTAACTCGGGACGATTGAAGGGCTGTAAATTCCATCCTCAATCGCTTCGACGATGTTATCTGCGTCTTTATTTAGCTTCTTATAGGTTGCCTTGTCGAAATGGTACAACACCGTGAGCTCGGCTTCAGAAGCAATCGGCACGTCAAAGTCTTTGGCAACCATTGCCCAAACGTACGCTTTTTCCATATGTCCCAGGCTGTGGTTGATACTGGCCATCGACTTGAAGATTTCAGTGTTGGCTACCGAGCCATTAGAAAGCGTTAGCGCATTATTGAGTAGCTTAAGTGTCTTTATATGATTGCGGGTGGTATAGAAGGTTGCCAAGGCATATTGCATCTCAGCTGTGTTTAACGCTTCAGAGCCTTCTAGTTGTAGGAAACTGCGTCTGGCATTGGTGTCCCCAGTTTGCGACCACAAGAAGTAAAGCGTTTCCGGTGTATCAGATTTCGATAGCTCATCAACAATGCGCTCAGACTCTTCGATACTGTGCATTAAAGAGGTAAAGCGACGCTCTTGCAGCTTAGATTGATCGATCGTTTCGATCTGTGCCGCGAGCTCTAGGCACTTTTTGTAGGCAGTGACTAATTCGAATTCTTTAATTTTGTTGATTTCGGTGGGTTGCTTCTGAACTTCAAATCGATGCCAGATGAGGTCGGTACGTGCGACACGACATTGCCCATCGTTCATGTTCAATTGTTCACACTGAAGACCCGGATTGCTTTGGCACAGTTGATCGGTATTTTTGTTCCCTTCAAGACACCCAACCAGAGTGAAAGGCAATAGGCTAATCGCCAACCATTTCATAATTTTCATATTCCTTCACTTGTGATCAGATGCACTTATTATTGGTCAGGTTCTTGACTCAATTCTGTTACGGGTTATTTTCTGGTGAAAATTGTTAAAACTAAGGCTTTACCATGGATGCAGAACAACTTCTTAGCGCAATGACACCCGAGGTCTACGAACGTTTAACCTACGCAGTTGAAACGGGTAAATGGCCAGAAGGTACGGCGCTCTCAAAAGAACAGCGCGACTCGTGTATGCAAGCGGTTATGTTATACCAATCTAAACATAACTCTGAAGCTCAACATATGACAATTGCAGCTGGTGGTGAGATTAGCTTTAAATCTAAGTCTGAACTAAAGAAACAGTTTAAGTCAGATCAAGAAGACATTGTTAGGGTTAACCCGAATCATTAAGCTTAAATTACAACAAAGGGGTGGCAATGTGCCACCCCTTTTAGTTTAACTCGTTTATTTATAAGCAATAAAACGATTTAGTTCACGTTAAGCCGCCGTTACTTTCATAGAATAACTGGCTTTAACGTGAATCCTTGAACAGGTTATAAGCTCATCTCACCGCGCAATACTTGTTGCATCTGAGCCTTCACTTCTTCGTAGCCTAGGTTTTGGCTTAATAGATAATGCAACTTCGCCAGTGCCGCTTCTGGTGTCATATCGTAACCACTCACCACGCCCGCTTCTGCTAGTGCACAACCTGTCGCGTAACCACCCATGTTGACTTTACCAGCCAAACATTGAGTTAGGTTCACCACAATAACACCGCGCTCTGAGGCATCTTTCAGGTGCTGAAGCAGTTCTGGGTTTTGTGGTGCGTTACCCACACCGAAAGTAAGCAGAATCATCGCGTTAACAGGTTGTAATAGCGTGTTACGGATAACTTCGTGTGAGATGCCTGGGTACATTGTGATTACGCCGATAGGTTGCGGAGTAATGTTATGAACCTTGAAAGCACCTTTAGGTTGTTCGTTTACCTTTACGTTATTGCTAAGTTGGATATTGATACCCGCTTCTAGCAATGGATTCAGGTTTGGAGACGTAAACGCATTGAAGCCATCTGCGTGTGATTTTGTGCTGCGGTTACCACGCATCAACTTGTTGTTGAAGAACAGTGTCACTTCGTTGATAGGGTAGTTTGCGGCAATGTGTAGCGCATTCAGCAGGTTTGCTTGTCCGTCTGAACGAAGCTCTGCTAGTGGGATCTGAGAGCCCGTAACAATCACAGGTTTGCCGAGGTTTTCAAGCATGAAAGACAGTGCAGAGGCAGTGTAAGCCATAGTGTCTGTGCCATGCAGGATAACGAAACCATCGTACTTATCGTAGTTCGCGCGAATGTCATCAGCGATAGTCTGCCAATCAAGTGGCGTCATATCTGAAGAGTCCATTAATGGAGAGTATTCGTGAATGGTGTACTTAGGCATCTCTGGGCGATGGAATTCAGGCATGCCAGCTAGCTGCTTATCCATGAAACCTGCGACTGGAACATAGCCGTGGTCAATAGACTTCTGCATGCCAATTGTGCCGCCGGTGTACGCGATATAGATGTGTTTTCTTTCCATGGCGATTAATACTTAGTGTGATGTAGGGAACAGGGGGGGCGATTATAGCGAATTATCATGCAATAAAAAGAGGCACCTCACACAGAGGTACCCCTTAGTCATTGAGTTATTGGCTCAACTTATTGAACTTGGCAATTTAAGCAGAAAGCGTATCGGCCTTGTGGGTCGTTAAAGCTGCCTAACAGCTGGCTATCTTGAGCTAACTGCTGAGTAACAGGCTGTAAACTGCTTGGTATCATCGATTGAATATCTAGGCCTATCGACATCTGAACTTGGTTCATAAATTCTTGAATAAATTGTTCAGTGGCCGAAAGTGGCTCTTCTACCCAGTAGATGTTGTAGCTTTCAAGCTCTGCAAGTGAAGCCGCAGCTGCAACCGCATCATCGAAATCACCAATCTCATCGACTAAGCCTTTCTGAATCGCATCTTGACCTGTCCAAACTCGACCTTGAGCAATCTTGTCGACAGCATCGACTTCCAGACCGCGATTTTCTCCAACTAGGCTGATGAATCGGCGGTATCCGTTTTCAATGCCCATTTGGAACGCGTCTTTCGCGCCATCGCTAAGTCCAGTTGTAATACCAAGACCTGAGAAAGGTGAGGTGCCAACGCCATCAGTGTAAACACCAATATCGTTCAACCCTTTTTCGAAGGTGGTGATAACACTGAAGATACCAATTGAACCCGTTAGTGTGGTTGGCTGAGCTAGGATCTTATCCGCACCCATCGAGATCCAGTAACCACCCGAAGCAGCAAGGCTCGACATCGACACAACAACCGGTTTACCCGCTTGCTTGATCGCTTCTATTTCATTACGGATAACTTCAGAAGCAAAGGCACTGCCACCTGGGCTATCGACACGAAGTACAACCGCTTTCACTTTATCGTCGTTACGTGCTTGGCGCAGTAGGGCTGCTGTGGTATCGCCGCCAACGGTGCCACGTGGTTGCTTGCCATCCATAATTGCGCCGCTCGCTACAATCACGGCAACGTCGTGTGATTCACTAGTCATGTTTGGAAGCATGGTTGTACGGTATTCGTAGTAACCAAACGCGTTGTAGCTGTCTTGGCCGTCACTGCCGAAAACATCGGCAAGCTCTAGTCGAACTTGCTGGCGTGTCGCTAGCTCATCCACTAAGCCAAGTTTCTCGGCCAGTTTTGCAATGTCACCGTCCACAGACTCAAGTTCTTTCAAGAAGGTGTCCATGCTTGGGTTCAGTGTCTTAGCGTCTATTTGACGGTTGTTGCTGACGTCATCAACGTACGCACCCCATAGTTGGCTTAACCAACGAGAAGCGGACTCTTTCGCTGCGTCTGACATGTCATCACGAATGAAAGGCTCAATAGCTGACTTATAAGTGCCCACACGGAACACGTGCGTGTTTACGTCTAGTTTCTCTAACAACGTTTTGTAGTAAAGCGAGTAAGCGCTATAGCCTTTAAGAAGAACCCCACCATCTGGTGATAGGAAGACCTTAGTTGCGTAGCTGGCTAGGTAGTATTGGCTTTGGTTGTAAAAGTCACCCACCGCATAAATCGGTTTGCCTGTTGCTTTGAACTCATTCAATGCTTTAGCAATGTAGCGTAGCTTGGTCAGGTTGGTTTCTGGCAGCTCTTTGAGAGCTAAAACGATACCAGTAACCTTGTCATCGTCTTTTGCGTAGCGAATCGTTTCAACGATATCAAACAGGATGTTCTCTTTTGGAAGGTCTTTGCCAAGTAGTGAACCTGTGACCGAATCCATCGGATTGATATAGCGGCTTTGTTCCACAATAGGGCCAGACAGATTAAGCACTAAAGCCGAATCCTGAGGAACCGTCGGTTGAGCCGTATCTGAATGGAAGTACACAAAGTAGATGATGGCGATACTGAGTAAAAAGACTAGGTTAACCAGCGCAAGACGTACAAACGTAATGAGCTTCCAAATCCCTTTAAAGAACATGCCTATAAATTTGAATATTTTTTTCATTCTGTCTCCGCAGTGAGATCACGTCGCTTTAACAAGCCGTAGTACCATTAATCTCAATAATATGAACTGCTTAGTATCCTACGATAATTCCCAAGCTCAAACTACACCAAGAATTGTTAATCGATATATATTCTCATTAAGTGTAGTCAAATTAAGGGCTTCTGAACGATTAATACGTGCAGCATTATGATCGGTGTTACAAAAATGTAAACGGTTGTTTGAACTTTTGGTAATTGAACTATACTGTGGTCAGACCACAAGGATAAAATAATAGAAGTGATGTCTGCCATGTACCCACATTTACTTGAACCACTCGATCTTGGATTTACCCAGTTACGTAACCGTGTATTGATGGGATCAATGCATACAGGTTTAGAAGAAAATAAAGAAGGTCTCCACAAACTCGCCGCGTTTTATGAAGAGCGAGCAAAAGGAGGCGTTGGCCTTATTGTTACCGGTGGTTTCTCTCCTAATTTACGTGGCAGATTAACCCCATTTAGTGCTGAATTCAGTAAAGTGAAGCATGCAAAAGCTCACCAAGTTGTTACCGAGGCCGTGCACAAGCATGGCGGTAAGATTGCCCTTCAGTTGCTGCATGCTGGCCGCTATGCCATGCACCCATTCGCGCAAAGTGCTTCGGGTATTAAAGCGCCAATCGCTAAGTTCGCACCGAGTGAGATGAGCCCTCGTCAGATTAAAAAGACCATTGGTGCCTTTGCCAACAGTGCCGAACTCGCCCAAGTCGCGGGTTACGACGGCATTGAGATTATGGGATCTGAAGGTTACTTGATTAACCAATTCATCTGTAAACGTACCAATATGCGTTACGACGAATGGGGCGGTTCTTATGAGAAGCGCATGCGTTTCCCGCTGGAGATTGTTAAATCGATTCGCGAAGCAGTGGGTGACGACTTCATTATTATTTTCCGACTGTCGATGCTGGATTTGGTTGAGCAAGGCAGCACCTTTGAAGATGTTGTTCTATTGGCTCAAAAGCTGGAAGAAGCAGGCGTGACTATTATCAATACCGGCATCGGTTGGCATGAAGCGCGTGTTCCGACTATCGCGACACAAGTACCACGTGGTGCATTCTCTTGGGTGACGGAAAAAGTGAAACCATACGTGTCGATCCCAGTGGTGACATGTAACCGAATTAATACGCCAGAAGAGGCCGAACGTATTCTTAGCTCTGGGCAGGCTGATATGGTGTCTATGGCGCGTCCATTCTTGGCAGACCCGGATTTTGTTATTAAAGCGGCTCAAGACCAAGCTCAGTTTATTAATACCTGTATCGGCTGTAACCAAGCTTGTCTTGATAACGTGTTTAAAGGTAAACGCGCGAGCTGTTTGGTTAACCCACGCGCTTGTTACGAAACCGAAATTGTTGTTCAGCCAGCGCAAGCGACTAAGACCATTGCAGTTGTCGGCGCAGGCCCTGCAGGTTTAGCGTGTGCCACGACTTTAGCCCAGCGTGGACACAAGGTTGACTTGATTGAGAAAAATGACCGTATCGGCGGCCAGTTTAGATTAGCAATGCAGATACCGGGCAAAGAAGAGTTCAGAGAAACGATTCGTTATTTTGCTAACCAAATCGATGCATCCGGCGTGAATCTGAAACTGGATACGGAAGCGACGTTTGAGATGTTGTTGAAGTACGATGAAGTGGTGATGGCTGCTGGCGTAGAGCCAAGAAAGCTCGATATTGAGGGCATTGACCAAGAAAACGTGGTCGATTACCAAACCTTGATTCGCGAAAAGACACCAGTAGGCGAAAAGGTCGCGATTGTTGGTGCTGGTGGTATCGGTGTCGATGTGGCAACCATGCTCACCGAGCCGGCGTCACACAGCCTAGATGATTGGCTGCATGAGTGGGGCATCGATAAGAACATGGAACACCCAGGTGGTTTGTATCCTTACCCGGATTCATTCAGCGACAAAACGGTTTGGGTGATGCAGCGTAAAGCGGGGCGCGTTGGTAAAGGTCCGGGCAAAACAACGGGCTGGATTCACAAACGCACGCTAGAGAAACGAGGTGTGAATCTACTGGGCGGTGTAAGCTACAACAAGATTGATGACCAAGGTCTGCATATCAGCGTTGGTAAGAAAGAGCAGGTGCTGGATGCTGACTCGGTTATCGTATGTGCAGGTCAGGTGTCAGTTCGTCCATTTGAAGATATGTGGCAAGAGTTTGGTGGCAAACTGCACGTGATAGGCGGTGCTGATTATGCCGGTGAGCTGGATGCAGTACGTGCTATCCGTCAAGGTGTTGAGTTAGCTATTAAGTTATAGAATCATCTATCAAACTGTAATCTTATCGGTAGATATTGTTACTTAATTTGCTGAGCTAGATTTTGAACAAGGCTCCTAAGTCATAGATTTAGGAGCCTTTATTGTTTCTAATCTAGCCCAAATTGACAGCCGTTGAGATTTATTATCGTTTGTATTCTGTGCTAAAGTTCAACTATACAAACAATAAAAATTAGTAAGGACTTCAAATGGATGCTTTGGATCTATTGCTCAACAGACGCTCAATCGCAAAACTCTCTGATCCAGCACCTGAAGGTGTGGCGTTAGAAAACATCATTAAAGCAGGGCTGCGCGCTCCAGACCACGGTGCACTAACACCTTGGCGCTTTGTTATCGCGCAAGGTTCTGGTCTACAAAAGCTTTCAGACATCTTGGTGCGTGCCGCTGAAGCGGATGAAAGCGAAGAAGCGGTTATCGAGAAAGTAAAAAAAGCGCCGTTCCGAGCTCCGATGGTGATCACCGTGATTGCTAAAGTAACCGAGCATGAAAAAGTACCAGCGATTGAACAACATCTTTCTGCAGGTTGCGCTGCTCAAGCGATGCAAATGGCTGCAGTCGCACAAGGTTTCCAAGGCTTTTGGCGCTCAGGTAAATGGATGTTCCACCCAGAAGTACACCAAGCATTTGGCCTCGAAGGCGATGACGAAATTGTTGGCTTCTTATACCTAGGTACTCCGGGCTGTACGCCAATGAAAGTGCCAGAGCGTGACTTCTCAAAGTTCGTCGAGTTCTTATAAAGAAAGCTGAAGCTTGAATAGTGGAATGCTAACTGTATAAACAACCAGTTTTTCTTGATTTATTAGGGCCACATTAGATAATGTGGCCCTAATTGTTTGTAGCATCTGGAAAAACATGTCTCGCCTTATTATTGCTGAAAAACCAAGCCTCGGCCGCGCGATTGCCGCCGCACTGCCTAATCCACAAAAGAAAGACCAAGGGTTTATCAAATGTGGCAATGGGGATGTGGTGACTTGGTGTATTGGACACTTATTGGAGCAGGTTGAGCCGGATGCTTATGACGACCGTTATAAGAAGTGGAATTTAGCCGATCTTCCTATCGTGCCGGAGCAATGGCAGCTAAGACCGCGTAAGACTTCAAGCAAACAGCTCACGGTGATCCGAAAGCTATTGAAGGACGCCACTCAAATTGTTCACGCCGGAGACCCGGATAGAGAAGGGCAGTTGCTGGTTGATGAAGTGATTGATTACTGCAAAGTCTCTAAGGCTAAGAAAGAGTCGATGGACAGGCTACTGATCAGCGACTTGAACTTACCTGCCGTAAAACGTGCACTTTCTCAAATGCGCAGCAACCGTGACTTTATTCCGCTTTCTATTTCCGCATTAGCGCGCTCTAGAGCCGATTGGCTGTATGGCATGAACATGACTCGTGCTTATACCTTACTCGGTCAAAAGGCTGGCTACCAAGGTGTGTTGTCGGTCGGGCGAGTACAAACGCCTGTACTTGGTTTGGTGGTAAGGCGCGATGAAGAGATCGAAAACTTTATTCCGAAAGATTACTTCACTTTGCACGCTTTGATCCCTTATCAAAATCACGGCCAGAGCTTTGATATTCGTGCGCGTTGGAAGCCAAGCGAAGCATGTAAACCATGGCAAGATGAAGAAGGGCGCGTGCTCAATCGAAAGCTGGTTGAGAATGTGGCTAACCGAATTGCGAATCAACCCGCGACGGTGACGGAATCAGAGCAAAAGCAAAGTAAACAAGCTGCGCCACTGCCTTACTCGCTGTCAGCTTTGCAGATTGATGCGTCTAAGCGTTTTGGTATGAGTGCTCAGCAGGTGTTAGACACGTGTCAGTCATTGTACGAGAAACACAAACTCATCACTTACCCACGTTCTGATAGCCGCTATTTGCCTAAAGAGCACTACTCACAGCGAGAGTCGATCGTAGACGCTATCGCTAACAATGCCAAAGAGCTGCAAAGTGGTGCTCAAGGTGCGGATCTTTCTCTTAAATCCAAAGCATGGAACGACAGTAAGGTCGATGCTCACCACGCAATAATTCCAACACCGAAGAAATCATCGGTGAACGGCCTGTCTGCCAACGAGATGAAAATCTATCAGCAAATCGCTCGCCGGTATCTAATGCAGTTCTACCCACCTGCCGTTTTTGCCGATGCTAAGCTGGTCTTTGATATAGCTGGTGGCGTGTTCATTGCGAAAGGACGTCAGCTTATCAACCCCGGCTGGAAGGTGTTGATGGGCAAAACAGACACCGAAGAGAAAGGCGATGGCACGGATACGGTTCCACCGTTGGAGAAAGGAACCGTGTTGACGTGTCGTGAAGGCGTGATTGGTGATAAGAAAACGGAACCACCAAAGCACTTCACGGAAGCGACGTTGCTTCAAGCGATGACAGGTATCGCGCGTTTTGTTGCTAACAAAGACCTCAAAGCCATTTTGAAAGAGACCGATGGCCTTGGTACTGAAGCAACCCGTGCAGGCATTCTAGATACCCTTTTCAAAAGACAACTGCTAACGCGCCAAGGTAAGAGTATTCATAGTAGCCCTGCGGGCAGAGGCTTGATTCATGCTTTACCTGAGGACTCTACCTTCCCAGACATGACGGCACACTGGGAGCACCAGCTGCAAGGCATGGCAGAACGAAATCAAGCTTATCAGCCTTTCATGCAAGCGTTAGAAAGCAAGATTGATGGTTTGATGGGCAAGGTAAAAACCGGCGAAGTTCCTGAGTCTCTACGTCATCTTCCTAAAGTCGAAAGACCAGCTTTTAAACGCCGTAAAGGCGGTGGTGCGAAGAAGTCTTATGCCAAGACAGGTACGTATGCTAAGAAAGGTACTTCCGCTAAGAAGGGCACTAAAAGCTAAGATTTATTGAGGTTAGGATTAACGTCCGACTTTACGGCCACAACGTTTAAACAGCTGCTGCCAATAGTCGACATGGCGACGAGTTGATGCTCGAAAAGCTTGATGTGCATCTTGAATGGGAAAGTAATAACTGTGCAGTTCAGGTTGCGCGTCAAACATTCCTAGTTGCGGGGCTAATTGCTGATAGTAGCCATCCAGCTGCGCCATGTAGGGCTGAACCTTGCCTATGTATTGTTGCTCGAATACATTGTTGAGATAACGAAACTTAGTGGTGTCTCGCTGCTTGCCGCAGATGATGTTGCCATCAAAAGTAGTGAGTTGCTTAGTAATGGTATCTAGCTCTGCCGAAGCACGAGCCAGCGAATAGTATAAATCTCCGAGCGTTGAACTCTTCTCTAGTACTTCTTGAACCTCAGTGGTTTTGCCGGAAACGAGCGGAACGTTTAACGCTTGATTGATATGTTGTAAGGCATCAACGGTTTGTCTTACCTGATCGCCAATATCAGCGCGTAACCACTGACTACCCCGCATTTGTGACTGCATCGCATCACTGGCATAGATGAGATTCCATTGGTGCAGCGGAAACTGTGTGAGCTTCTGCTGCTCGATTTTATTGAGTAATTCTACGATCTCTGGGTCTAATTCAGTACTGGATAAACACTTGCCTAAGCCTTCAAGTAGCGCGACTTGATAATCGTAGTTACGAAACTCATCTGCGACCTTGCCTAGAACCGAATTTCTTTCTGCTATCAGATTGAACAGTCTACACTGACGAAGCTGATAGCTGTCGATGAGACCGATAGAGAGTGAGGGCACGTCAAGCAGCAGTTCTCGTTTTCTCGGTAGGCTTTCAAACTCCCAATCCTCTTTGAGTTCTTCAGCATCTTGTACTCTAGCGACCTTAGTTTGATAGTCGTCGAATAAGTCGCCGGGGCCATTACTGAAACAGCCAGTTAGCATCACTGTTAGACAAAACAGCGTTGAGTGCTTAACTAGGTTTGAGAGAGAGCCTGCATTCATCTGTGGATTACCAGTCTATTTCGTTGCCATCGAAATTGAAGAAGTGACCACTTACTCCGGTATTCGCGGACTCGATGACTTTAATAAGGCCGGAAGCTGAAGTGTTGGTATCGATCAGAGCATTAGGGCCACCCATTTCGGTCTGTACCCAGCCTGGATGCAGTGCTAACACCGTAAAGCCATTATCGGTTAAGTCGTTGCTTAAGCTCTTAACCACGGAGTTTAGAGCGGCTTTAGAGGAGCGATAGATATAACCTCCGCCTGAGGTGTTCTCGGTCATGCTGCCGACTCTAGAGGATAAACAAGCGACCTTTTTGATATGGCTGCCTTCTAGTAGAGGCAATAGCGTTTCGACAAGCTTGAGTGGGGCAATAGTGTTAACTTCGAATACACGACGCCACTCTTCGACATCGGTATTACCTAGCCCATAGCCTTTAGGGCCATAGTAGCCAGCGTTGTTGATCAAGATATCAATCGACTCTATTTGCGAAGGGAGTTGGCTTACTGCTTGGTAATCGGTTATCTCTAATTGAATACAGGTAAGGTTGGTGTTGTGGTCTGTGAGTGAGAGCAGTTCTTTTGCTGAATTGTCATCACGATAAGTCGCGTACACCTTGTGATTACTTTCCAAGTATTGTCGAGTCAGGCTTAAGCCAATGCCGCGGTTCGCTCCAGTAATAAAAATAACGCTCATGGTGATTCCTTTTCAGTTCAATTAGTTAAGTTTGATGGCTTAACACGAGAAAATCAACGCTCCACCAACTGGCCATTAGCATTCCTACAAAAATCATTACTGCTGCCGCTGAGCCGCAGATCACCCCAAAGATGAGTATTACGTTTTTCATTATGGTCTCTACTTTATAATTAATAACAATGATAACCATTATCATTAATTAAGGTTGTCGCCAAGTTTGAGGCTGTTATGATTTTGAGAAAGATACGCAATTAGCCTGATTATGATTCCTTTAATTTACCACCCAATCTATTCACAGTTACCTTTACCAGAAGGTCATCGCTACCCAATCAACAAATATCAGTTGTTGCATAGTGCTGTTGAGGCGCTGATGAATAGCGAACCTCGATGGAAGTGCAAGTTTGAAGTGTGCCAACCAACGCCGGTTTCGGTTGAGCAAGTAAAACAGGTACATGATAGCGAATATGTTGATTTGCTCGTGTCTGGTAAGTTACCTGCAGCAAAGATGAGACGTATCGGTTTCCCGTGGAGCGAGCAACTTATCGAAAGAACACTCTACTCAAGTGGTGGAACCTGCTTGGCCGCTGAAATGGCAATAGAGACTGGTTTAGCGATTCATTTGAGTGGTGGTTATCATCATGCGCATCATGATTTTGGAAGTGGCTTTTGTTTGTTGAACGATTTGGTTTTAGCGGCAAAACACGCGCTGACCTTTGAACATATCGATAAAGTGCTGATCGTTGATAGCGACGTTCATCATGGTGATGGCACAGCAACTCTTTGCCAAGACAACGACGACATCATTACTCTGTCGTTCCACTGCGATAAAAACTTCCCTGCACGAAAGCCGCTATCCGATTTAGATGTGCCATTAAGTCGTGAAACAGAAGATGAAGAGTTCCTACGTTGTTTTGAACAAGTCACTAAGTTAGCGATTGCTCACCATCAACCTGATCTGATTATTTATGATGCGGGGATAGATATTCATCAAGACGATGAACTGGGTTATTTGAATGTCTCGACACAAGGGATATTTGAGCGCGACTGTTTCATGATTGAATTAGCGAAATCAGAGTCTATTCCGATGGCTTGCGTAGTCGGTGGCGGGTACCGCACTAAACACCAAGATCTGGTGCCGATTCACATGCAGCTGTTAAAAGCGGCCTATCATGTTCACGGTTAACCTCTCAAATTAGCGGCTGATAGTTCATTGAAATGATGGTGTGAAATAAGCGCCTTTTGCACCATAAAAGACACGCTTGCACCATTGTGACTCATATAAAGTACTTTTTTATTAATTAGTTACGTATTTGTGTGGTTAATTGTGGTCTGTAAATTGCTTGACCCATGTGTCTATAAAAACACAAGGGATAAAATGAACCTGACGGACAAGGAACGTAGTTGGCTTAATTGGTTTGGCGCAACAGGAAAACTGGCTATGCGCAGAGCTTGTTTCCTCAATCGAAGTAGGACGGAGGAGCTTGAACAAGCTTTTGAAAGTATTGCTCACACGCGAGTTCAACTTCTGCATAACTGGGTCAAGAATCAATGGGACTTTTTAGAAGACTCTGCTGTTTATTTGGCAAGTCGAACGGAAGAGCAAGCACAGGGGACGTTATCTAGCCTTCTTAAACGCAGTACGGATTTTTCTGAGTTGGCGATCGTCGATGCTAAGGGGATAGCACAAGCATCGAGTTATCAGGAGCATGTAGGGGTTAACCTTGGAGACAAGAAGGCTTTAGTTGAAGGGGCTTCAAAGCGTTATCTGCATGGGCCGTATATGGATCAGCGCACGTTGAACGTAGGGGCTTCGAGTTCATCGTTTCATGACCAAGTAACGCTGATGTTTTATGTCCCCTTTTCTCGGGATGAAGGGGCGCCGCAATTCCTATGTGGTCGTGTTCCAAATGATGTTATTGGTGACATTATTCAAAGAGAAGCGGGGCATATTTATAGCGAGTCGGGTGATAACTATATCTTTATGGTCGACTCCATTCATGATCCTCATACTCAGCCGGGTGTTGCGCTCTCTCGTTCTCGCTTTGAAGATAATACCTTTTCACACGGCGAGAACTTAAAGCAAGGGGTTCATACTGATTGGGGAACGGTTAAGATCCAGCACCACACCGAATTTGAGATTCGCTTTACAGACCCAGCCACTAATCAGCTTCACCCAGGCGTAAGAGAAACCATTAAAAATGGCAATAACTTGTTTATTGGTTATCCGGGGTATTCTGACTATCGCCACATACCCGTTATTGGCAAAGGTATCACTTTTCAATTGGATGGTTCACCAGATACCTTTGGCATGATGTGTGAGTCCGATTTAGAAGAGGTCTACAGAGACCGAAGTCTAAGTTATACCTTATCTAAGCACTTTATCAGCTGCATGCTACTGCCTCTATTTGTTCCATTACTGTTTGCCAACCTTTATACACTCACACCTTTTATGCAGAGTGGCATTATGTTCGCTTGCGCGTTGCTTTCATTGGGCTTATTCCGTTTAGTTAGCGCCAAACCACTAGCGAAGAAGATTCATGAAATGACCGGGGTAATGCAGACCTTAGCTGAAGGTGATGGCAACTTAAGTCGGAGACTTGATCCCACCACATTCAGTCATAATGAACTTGGCAACTTAGGGCGCTGGACTAACAGTTTTATCGACAATTTAGATAACACGGTGAGTGAGTTGATCCATGCGAGTCACGAAGTTAGAGAGGTTTCGGAATCGATGTTTCGTCGCAGTGTCGTGATGAAGCAAACCAGTGATGATGCATCACAAGCGTTAAGCAATATGCTTCAGTTGAGTCAGTATCAACAGAGCGAAATTACTCATGCGAGTGTCTCAGCAACGCAAATGGACACGGTGATGAAACAAGCCGTCCTGAGCGCAGAGAAGGAGTACAATCAGTCCGTCGAAGGCATGGAGATTGTTCGCAATATCGTAGAAAGCTCGGCGCATAGCGTGAATGAGGTGAATAATGAAATGACTAAGGTGTCTGACATTATAGATATCATTACTGACATTACCGCGCAGACTAACCTTTTGGCCTTGAATGCGGCCATTGAGTCGGCAAGAGCAGGTGAACACGGGAGAGGGTTCTCTGTCGTCGCTTCTGAAGTAAGAACTCTGGCTGACCGAACTTCACAAGCTGCTAACCATATTAGTGACCTAATGAAAGAGCTGCATAGTAAGTCTCGCAGTGCTGTTGAGTCCATGGAGCGAGGTGTCGAGAATGTGAGTAAAGGAAACTTAACAGTCGACTCAAATGCTCGCAGTGAGCAAATTCAATCAGCGGTGAGTGACCTCTTTACCACGATGTCTAACTTAGATGAAAACAGTCAGAAAAATGGACAAACGGCAGATAAAGCCCAACGTTCAATATCTGACTTACAACTGTCTACTAAGCAACTCGCACGTCGAGTGTCCTTGATGGGCAATGCATTGAGCCGTTTAGACCAATTGATTGGGCGTTTTGAAGTGAGCCGAAAGGTGGCGTAGTGGAAAATACGTAAGTTCTTTACGCAAACGCCAGATACAAAAAAGCCGCTGATTTCTCAGCGGCTTTCTTTAAAGTGGTGGAGGGATAGGGATTTGAACCCTAGAACCGCTATTAACGGTTGCCGGTTTTCAAGACCGGTGCTTTCGACCACTCAGCCATCCCTCCAGTGGCGCGTATAATATAAGGGTGGCTTTCGCTTGTAAATACCCTTATTAACTGACTGCTTTTTTTATGAACGCTTTTTGGTATTTTTGTTCTGAATGATTATTTATTGTTCGGTTTATTAAGAAGCCGACAAAATCTAATATTCAATAAGCCAAGTATTCCCAACTTTTGTTATACGTGAAGTGTTTCTGTGCTATTAAAAAAGAAAGTATCTAATTGGCTTGCAGGTAAAGTTATGAGGGGAGTGGCTTAGGCGCATGAACTTTTAGTTTAGAACGGTGAGATCGGAATTTAAAACTAGGTATAAAGTGAATGGGTTTGAAACCGGGACTGTAGAGAGTTTTGTTAGATGAGCTTTATATTTTAAAAAGCTTCAGATGCAAAAAAGCCGCTGATTTC
>NZ_JBFROI010000075.1:0-14300 GCF_041471405.1 Vibrio sp. 10N.261.52.C11 | reverse complement strand
GTGTTGTAGCTAAAATCTTCGCTTAATAGCATTTAGATTTTTGCACTCTCTTCATTAGAAGAGCACGCATCTGAAAAGGGGAGCTTCGGCTTCCCTTTTGTTTTCTCAAAAGAAATATTACCTTCCATCTATCTTCTTCCCTCTCGATACAAAACCAACTTCCAATAAATTGCGATTATTTTTCCAACACTACTTGCATACTAAAGTGTGATCTGTATAATGCATCGCACTGGCTAACGCTGGTTGTGAACCAATGAGCACTGAGGAGTAGGTCTTACCTAGTAATGTATACTCAGCTTATGTTCGCGGTTAATAAAAATAGTAAACTTCTTGTTTACTTCAAAAGTTAACTGACAATGCGTCCTAATTTTGGGTGCTACGGTTTCACATAAATCAATCGGCATTCTCTCGTTTTATCGGGTTTGAGTGGCGATATTGTTTGTGTAATTTTTAATAATTGGAGCTCTGTCTCATGCAGAACCAACGTATTCGTATCCGCCTTAAAGCGTTTGATTACAAGCTAATCGATGCTTCAACTGCGGAAATCGTTGAAACAGCAAAACGTACTGGCGCACAGGTTCGTGGTCCTATTCCACTTCCTACTCGTAAAGAGCGTTTCACTGTTCTTACCTCTCCACACGTCAACAAAGATGCACGTGATCAGTACGAAATCCGTACTCACAAGCGTTTGATCGACATCGTTGAGCCAACAGATAAAACTGTTGATGCTCTAATGCGTCTTGATCTTGCAGCTGGCGTTGATGTTCAAATCAGCCTAGGTTAAGGGAGATAAGAATAATGATTGGTCTAGTCGGACGTAAAGTGGGTATGACCCGCGTATTTACTGAAGAAGGCGTTTCTATCCCAGTAACTGTTGTTGAGGTTGAAGCGAACCGTATTTCTCAAGTTAAAACTCTTGAGACAGACGGCTACGCAGCAATCCAAGTAACTACTGGTGCTAAGAAAGCTAACCGTGTAACTAAACCTGAAGCTGGTCACTTCGCGAAAGCGGGTGTAGAAGCAGGTCGCGGTCTTTGGGAATTCCGTTTAGAAAACGGCGAAGAGTTTGAAGTTGGCGCTGAGCTAAACGTAGAACTTTTCAACGAAATTAAAAAAGTAGACGTTACTGGTACATCTAAAGGTAAAGGCTTCCAAGGCGCTATCAAGCGTTGGAACTTCTCTACTCAAGATATGACTCACGGTAACTCTTTGTCTCACCGCGCACCGGGTTCAATTGGCCAATGTCAAACTCCAGGCCGCGTGTTTAAAGGCAAGAAAATGGCAGGTCACATGGGTGCTGAGCGTGTAACGACTCAAAACCTAGAGATCGTACGTGTTGACGCTGAGCGCAATCTACTCCTTATTAAAGGTGCAGTACCGGGCTCAACAGGCGGAAACGTGATCGTAAAACCTGCTGTTAAAGCATAACGTCTAGGAGTAAGTAATGGAATTGATGGTTAAAGGTGCTGATGCACTAACTGTTTCCGAGACTACTTTCGGACGTGACTTCAACGAAGCTCTTGTACACCAAGTAGTTGTTGCATATGCAGCAGGTGCTCGTCAAGGTACTCGTGCTCAAAAGACTCGTTCTGAAGTATCTGGCGGTGGCGCTAAGCCATGGCGTCAAAAAGGTACTGGCCGCGCACGTGCTGGTACAATTCGTAGCCCAATCTGGCGTACAGGTGGTGTTACTTTTGCTGCGAAACCACAAGATCACAGCCAAAAAGTAAACAAAAAAATGTACCGCGGTGCTATGAAGAGCATTCTTTCTGAGCTAGTTCGTCAAGAGCGTTTAATCGTTGTTGATAACTTCTCTGTAGAAGCACCAAAAACAAAAGAACTTGTAGCTAAGCTTAAAGAGCTTGAGCTAAGCGACGTTCTGATTGTGACTGGCGAAGTAGATGAAAATCTATTCTTAGCTGCTCGTAACCTATACAAAGTAGATGCACGTGATGTTGCTGGTGTTGATCCAGTATCACTAATCGCTTTCGACAAGGTTCTAATGACTGCTGACGCAGTTAAGCAAGTTGAGGAGATGCTAGCATGATCACTGAAGAGCGTATCTTAAAAGTTCTACGTGCTCCGCACATCTCTGAAAAAGCAACTATGGCAGCTGAGAAAGCGAACACTATCGTTTTCAAAGTAGCTAAAGATGCAACTAAGAAAGAGATCAAAGCAGCTGTAGAAAAGCTATTTGAAGTTGAAGTTAAGTCTGTAAATACTCTTGTATTAAAGGGTAAGACCAAACGTCAAGGTATGCGTGAAGGCCGTCGTTCAGACGTTAAGAAAGCCTACGTTACTTTGAAAGAAGGTCAAGATCTTGACTTCGTTGGCGGCGCGGAATAACAGGAGTAGTAAAAATGGCTATTGTTAAATGTAAGCCGACTTCCCCTGGTCGTCGTCACGTCGTTAAAGTTGTTAACGCTGACCTACACAAGGGTAAGCCATACGCACCACTTCTAGAGAAAAACTCTAAGAACGGTGGTCGTAACAACAACGGTCGTATTACAGTACGTCACATCGGTGGTGGTCATAAGCACCATTACCGTGTAATTGACTTCAAACGTACTAAAGATGGCATCCCAGCGAAAGTTGAGCGTCTAGAATACGATCCAAACCGTAGTGCTAACATCGCTCTAGTTCTGTACGCAGACGGTGAGCGTCGTTACATCATTGCACCTAAAGGTGTTAACGCAGGCGACCAGATTCAATCTGGCGTAGATGCTGCAATCAAAGCAGGTAACACTCTGCCGATGCGCAACATCCCAGTAGGTTCTACTGTACACTGTGTTGAACTTAAGCCTGGTAAAGGTGCTCAACTAGCTCGTTCGGCTGGTGCTTATGCTCAAATCATCGCTCGCGATGGTGCATACGTAACTATCCGTCTACGTTCTGGTGAGATGCGCAAAGTTCTTTCTGAAGGTCGTGCAACGATCGGTGAAGTTGGTAACTCTGAGCATATGCTACGTGAACTTGGTAAAGCTGGTGCTTCACGCTGGCGCGGCGTACGTCCAACCGTACGTGGTGTAGTAATGAACCCGGTGGATCACCCACATGGTGGTGGTGAAGGCCGCACATCTGGTGGTCGTCACCCAGTTTCTCCTTGGGGCGTTCCTACTAAGGGCTTCAAGACTCGTAAGAACAAGCGCACTGACAAGTACATCGTACGTCGTCGCACTAAATAATTTATAAAGAGGAATCGCCATGCCACGTTCTCTCAAGAAAGGTCCTTTTATTGACCTACACTTGCTGAAGAAGGTAGAGAAAGCGGTGGAAAGCGGAGACAAAAAGCCTATTAAGACTTGGTCCCGTCGCTCAATGATCATCCCAACAATGATTGGTTTGACCATCGCTGTCCATAATGGTCGTCAGCACGTTCCAGTTTTCGTTACCGAAGAAATGATCGGTCACAAACTGGGCGAATTTGCACCAACTCGTACTTATCGCGGTCATGCTGCAGATAAGAAAGCTAAGAAGAAATAAGGAGTAGATGATGGAAGCTTTAGCTAAACATAACTTTGCTCGTATTTCTCCACAGAAAGCTCGCTTAGTTGCAGACCAAATTCGCGGTAAGTCGGTAGACCAAGCTCTAGAAATTCTAACTTTCAGCAACAAAAAAGCTGCTGTATTAGTTAAGAAGGTTCTTGAGTCAGCTATCGCTAACGCGGAACATAACGAAGGTGCAGATATCGACGATCTAAATGTCGCTAAAATCTTCGTAGATGAGGGCCCTATCATGAAGCGTATTATGCCTCGTGCTAAAGGTCGTGCGGATCGTATCTTGAAGCGTTCAAGCCACATCACTATTGTTGTAGCAGATCGCTAAAGACTAGGAGAGTAAGCAATGGGTCAGAAAGTACATCCTAATGGTATTCGTCTTGGCATCGTTAAGCCTTGGAATGCTACATGGTTTGCTAATACCAACGAATTCGCTGACAACCTAGACGGCGACTTCAAGGTACGTCAGTTCCTTACAAAGGAACTACAAAAAGCATCATTATCTCGTATCGTTATCGAGCGTCCAGCTAAGAGCATCCGTGTGACTATTCACACTGCTCGCCCTGGCGTTGTTATCGGTAAGAAAGGTGAAGACGTAGAGAAGCTACGCGCAGCTGTAGCTAAAATCGCAGGTGTACCAGCGCAAATTAACATCGCTGAAGTACGTAAGCCTGAGCTAGATGGTCAGCTTGTAGCTGATAGCATCGCGTCTCAACTAGAGCGTCGTGTTATGTTCCGTCGTGCAATGAAGCGTGCGGTACAAAATGCTATGCGTCTAGGCGCTAAAGGCATCAAAGTACAAGTAGGCGGCCGTCTTGGCGGTGCTGAAATCGCACGTTCAGAGTGGTACCGTGAAGGCCGTGTGCCTCTACACACTCTACGTGCAGACATTGATTACGCAACTTCTTCGGCTCACACTCAATACGGTGTGATCGGCATTAAAGTTTGGATCTTCAAAGGTGAGATTCTAGGCGGTATGCCAGCTGCTAACGCAGTAGAGCCAAAAGGCGATAAGCCTAAGAAGCAGCGTAAAGGCCGTAAGTAAGGAGTCGAACGATGCTACAACCAAAACGTACTAAGTTCCGCAAGGTTATGACTGGTCGTAACCGTGGTCTAGCTAAAGGTACTGAAGTAAGCTTCGGCGAATTCGGTCTTAAAGCTGTTGGCCGTGGTCGTCTGACTGCACGTCAAATCGAAGCGGCACGTCGTGCTATGACACGTCACATTAAGCGTCAAGGTCAAATCTGGATTCGTGTATTCCCAGACAAGCCAATTACTGAAAAGCCTCTTGAAGTTCGTCAAGGTAAAGGTAAAGGTTCAGTTGCGTACTGGGTTGCTCAAATCCAACCAGGCAAAGTTATGTACGAGATGAATGGCGTACCTGAAGAGTTGGCACGTGAAGCGTTCCGCCTAGCGGCACGTAAACTGCCTGTTAAAACTACTTTTGTAACTAAGCAGGTGATGTGATGAAAGCACAAGATCTACGCGAAAAGAACGTTGAAGAGCTTAACGCTGAGCTATTGAATTTGCTACGTGAACAGTTCAACTTGCGCATGCAAGCTGCAACTGGTCAACTTCAGCAAACTCATACTCTAAAAGCTGTACGCCGTGACATCGCACGTGTGAAAACTGTTTTGACTGAAAAGGCAGGCGCATAATGAGCGAAACTAACCGCATCCAGCAAGGCCGTGTAGTAAGCGACAAGATGGACAAGTCTATCGTTGTTGCTATTGAACGCACTGTAAAACACCCAATTTACGGTAAGTTCATCAAACGCACGACTAAAGTACACGCACACGACGAAGACAACACTTGTGGCCTAGGCGACAAAGTTGAAATCGCTGAGTGTCGTCCTCTGTCTAAGACTAAGTCTTGGACATTGGTTAAAGTTCTAGAAAAAGCGAAGATTTAATCTTTGTAATTCTATAACTTATAAGCGGCTCCAAATTATTTTTTGGAGCCGCTTGTTTTTTGTCTACCCAATTTAAAAAAAGGGTGGTACAATTCGCGTCCCTTTTAAAGAGGCAGCCCGACCCGAGAGGGTCTAGTTTTAATATTTAGCGGAGCACTAACAATGATCCAGATGCAAAGTACACTTGACGCAGCAGATAACTCTGGCGCGCGCAAGGTAATGTGTATTAAGGTTCTGGGTGGCTCTCACCGCCGTTATGCACATATCGGTGACGTCATCAAGGTTACAGTGAAGGAAGCGATTCCTCGCGGTAAAGTAAAGAAAGGTGATGTTCTGAAGGCGGTAGTAGTGCGCACCCGTAAAGGCGTTCGTCGCCCAGACGGTTCTGTCATTCGCTTCGACAGTAATGCTTGTGTATTGTTAAATGACACTACTGAGCAACCAGTCGGCACACGTATCTTTGGTCCTGTGACTCGTGAACTTCGTAACGCGAAATTCATGAAGATTGTATCACTAGCACCTGAAGTTCTGTAAGGAGCGGCAATATGGCAGCTAAAATCCGTCGTAATGACGAAGTAATCATTCTTGCTGGTAAAGATAAAGGCAAGAAAGGTAAAGTAACTAAGGTTCTGACAACTGGTAAAGTTATCGTTGAAGGCATCAACCTTGTTAAGAAACACCAAAAGCCGGTTCCGGCTCTAGGTCAACAAGGTGGCATCGTTGAACAAGAAGCAGCTATTGATGCTTCTAACGTTGCTGTTTTTAACGCGGCTACTGGTAAAGCAGACCGTATCGGTTTCCGTATCGAAGATGGCAAGAAAGTTCGTTTCTTCAAATCTAACGGCGAAACTGTTTCTAACTAATTAGAAGTAATTTGGAGTTCTACTATGGCGAAACTGCATGATTACTACAAGTCGTCTGTAGTCGCTGAGCTTACCAAAGAGTTCAGCTACACAAGCGTCATGCAAGTCCCTAGGATTGAGAAAATCACCCTAAATATGGGCGTTGGTGAAGCAATCAACGATAAGAAACTGCTAGAAAACGCAGCAGCTGATATGGCAACGATCTCTGGTCAAAAGCCACTTATCACTAAAGCGCGTAAATCTGTAGCTGGTTTCAAAATTCGTGAAGGCTACCCAATTGGTTGTAAAGTAACCTTGCGTGGTGAGCGCATGTGGGAATTTTTAGAGCGTTTAATCTCTATCGCACTTCCACGTGTACGTGATTTCCGTGGTGTTAGCGCAAAGTCTTTTGACGGTCGCGGTAACTACAGCATGGGCGTTCGCGAGCAAATCATCTTTCCGGAAATCGACTACGATAAAGTCGATCGTGTCCGCGGTCTTGATATCACTATCACGACTTCTGCGGGTTCCGATGAGGAAGGCCGAGCTCTGCTGGCTGCCTTTAACTTCCCATTCCGTAAGTAAGGGTAGGGTTACTGTTATGGCTAAACAATCAATGAAAGCACGTGAAGCTAAACGTGCAAAACTAGTAGCTAAGTTCGCTGAAAAGCGTTCTGCGCTAAAAGTTATCATTAGCGATGTAAACGCATCTGAAGAAGATCGTTGGAATGCGGTTCTTAAACTGCAATCTCTTCCACGTGATTCAAGTGCATCACGTCAGCGCAACCGTTGCAACCAAACTGGTCGTCCACACGGTTACCTACGTAAATTCGGTCTAAGCCGCATTAAGGTTCGTGAAGCTTGCATGAAAGGCGAGATTCCGGGTCTTCGTAAGGCTAGCTGGTAATTGCCACTTAATCATTTGGAGTAAATCTTATGAGCATGCAAGATCCGATTTCGGATATGCTGACCCGAGTTCGTAACGGTCAGGCAGCAAACAAAGTTGCTGTAAAAATGCCTTCTTCAAAGCTTAAAGTTGCAATTGCTGCATTACTTAAAGCTGAAGGTTACATCGTAGACTTCGCTGTTAACAGCGAAGCAAAACCTGAGCTAGAAGTTACTCTTAAGTACTTCCAAGCTAAACCTGTAATCGAGCAAATCAAGCGTGTATCACGTCCTGGTCTAAGAGTTTATAAAAATAAAGACTCTTTACCTACAGTGATGGGTGGTCTTGGTATTGCAGTTGTTTCTACTTCCAAGGGTCTGATGTCTGACCGTGCTGCTCGTAAAGCAGGTCTTGGCGGTGAAATCATCTGTTACGTAGCTTAAGGAGTAGATTATGTCTCGTGTTGCTAAAGCACCTGTCGCTATTCCAGCTGGCGTAGAGGTGAAACTAAACGGCCAAGAAGTTACTGTAAAAGGTAGCAAAGGTGAGCTTACTCGCGTTCTTAACAGCGCCGTAGTTATTGCACAGGAAGAAACCAACCTAACTTTCGGTCCGAAAGAAGGTGTTACTAACGCATGGGCACAAGCTGGTACAGCTCGCGCTCTAGTTAATAACATGGTTGTGGGTGTTACTGAGGGCTTCACTAAGAAGCTAACTCTTAAGGGTGTTGGTTACCGTGCTGCTATGAAAGGCAACTCTGTAGCTCTAACTCTTGGTTTTTCTCACCCAGTAGAGCACGCTCTACCTGAAGGTATTAAAGCTGAGTGCCCTAGCCAAACTGAGATCATCATTACTGGTTGCGATAAGCAAGTAGTAGGTCAAGTTGCGGCTGACATTCGTTCTTACCGTGCTCCTGAGCCTTACAAAGGCAAAGGTGTTCGTTACGCAGATGAAAATGTGCGTACTAAAGAAGCTAAGAAGAAGTAAGGTATCACTATGGATAAGAAAGCATCTCGCATCCGTCGTGCTACACGTGCACGTCGTAAGATTGCAGAACTTGGTGCAACTCGCCTGGTAGTACACCGTACTCCTCGCCATGTTTACGCACAAGTTATCGCGGCAAACGGCTCTGAGGTTATCGCAGCTGCTTCTACTGTAGAAAAAGCGATCCGTGAGCAAGTTAAGAACACTGGTAACGTTGATGCAGCTAAAGCAGTTGGTAAAGCTGTTGCTGAGCGCGCTCTTGAAAAAGGCGTAGCTTCAGTTGCATTTGATCGTTCTGGTTTCCAATACCACGGTCGAGTAGCGGCGCTAGCAGAATCTGCTCGCGAAGCTGGTCTGAAATTCTAAGGTAGGGTTGGAAGATGGCTAAAGAACAACAACAAGCTAATGATTTGCAAGAAAAGCTGATCGCAGTTAACCGTGTATCTAAGACGGTTAAAGGTGGTCGAATCATGAGCTTTACTGCACTAACAGTAGTTGGTGACGGTAACGGTCGCGTAGGTTTCGGTTACGGCAAAGCTCGTGAAGTACCTGCTGCGATTCAAAAAGCAATGGAAAAAGCGCGCCGTAACATGGTTACAGTATCGCTTAACGAAGGCACTCTTCACCACCCGGTGAAAGGTCGTCATTCGGGCTCTAAAGTTTACATGCAGCCAGCTGCAGAAGGTACAGGTGTTATTGCCGGCGGTGCAATGCGTGCTGTACTTGAAGTTGCGGGCGTACATAACGTACTTTCTAAAGCATACGGTTCAACGAACCCGATCAACATCGTTCGTGCAACGATTGGTGCTCTAGTAGACGTTAAGTCACCAGAAATGGTTGCTGCTAAACGTGGTCTAACTGTTGAATCTATTTCGGAGTAAGCACACGATGGCAACTATTAAAGTAACTCAAACTAAAAGCTCAATTGGTCGCCTACCTAAGCACAAAGCGTGTCTTAAAGGTCTAGGTCTTCGTCGCATCAACCATACAGTAGAACTTGAAGATACACCGTGCGTACGCGGTATGATCAACAAGGTTTACTACATGGTTAAGATTGAGGAGTAATCAGAATGCGTTTGAATACTCTATCACCGGCTGCTGGCTCTAAACCTTCTAAGAAGCGTGTAGGTCGTGGTATCGGTTCTGGCCTTGGTAAAACAGGTGGCCGCGGTCACAAAGGTCAAAAGTCACGTTCTGGCGGCTCTGTTCGTCCAGGTTTTGAAGGCGGTCAAATGCCTCTAAAACAACGTCTACCTAAATTCGGTTTCACTTCTCGTAAGAGCCTAGTGTCTGCTGAAGTTCGTCTAGCTGAGCTAGCGAAAGTAACAGGTGACGTAGTTGATCTTAACAGCCTTAAAGCTGCTAACGTTATCACTAAGAACATCGAGTTTGTTAAGATCGTTCTTTCTGGTGACCTAAGCAAAGCTGTGACTGTTAAAGGTCTACGCGTGACTAAAGGCGCTAAAGCTGCAATCGAAGCTGCAGGCGGTAAAATCGAGGAATAATCTCGAGGAACGAGGTACAGATGGCTAAGAAACCAGGACAAGATTTTCGTAGTGCTCAGAGCGGCTTAAGTGAACTAAAGTCGCGCTTATTATTCGTAATTGGTGCACTTTTAGTATTCCGAGCCGGCTCTTTTGTGCCGATCCCTGGTATTGACGCAGCTGTACTTGCCGATTTGTTCGATCAGCAAAAAGGTACCATCGTAGAAATGTTTAACATGTTCTCCGGTGGTGCTCTTGAGCGTGCATCTATATTAGCATTGGGTATCATGCCGTACATTTCGGCATCGATCGTAGTCCAATTGCTAACTGTAGTTCATCCAGCGTTAGCGGAACTCAAGAAAGAGGGTGAAGCAGGCCGTCGTAAGATAAGCCAATATACACGCTACGGCACGCTTGTACTTGCAACATTCCAAGCTATTGGTATCGCAACAGGCTTACCAAACATGGTCGACAATCTGGTTGTTATCAACCAAACCATGTTTACGCTTATTGCTACCGTGAGTTTAGTAACTGGTACCATGTTCTTAATGTGGTTAGGTGAACAAATCACTGAGCGAGGAATCGGTAATGGTATTTCCATTCTGATTTTTGCAGGTATTGTTGCTGGATTGCCTTCTGCAATCGGTCAAACAATCGAGCAAGCGCGTCAAGGTGAATTGCATGTGCTTCTTCTGCTGTTGATTGCTGTATTGTCTTTTGCTGTTATTTACTTCGTAGTTTTCATGGAACGTGGTCAACGTCGTATCGTCGTTAACTATGCGAAACGTCAACAAGGTCGTAAAGTTTTTGCAGCACAAAGCTCTCACTTGCCTCTTAAGATTAATATGGCAGGTGTTATTCCAGCGATTTTCGCATCAAGTATTATTTTGTTCCCAGGAACATTAGCGCAGTGGTTTGGTCAAAATGGTGAAAGCAGCGCGTTCGGTTGGTTAACTGACGTGTCATTAGCTCTTAGCCCAGGTCAACCTTTGTATGTAATGCTTTATGCAGCAGCTATAATCTTCTTCTGTTTCTTCTATACAGCGTTGGTGTTTAACCCACGTGAAACAGCTGATAACTTGAAGAAGTCTGGTGCATTCGTACCCGGTATCCGCCCAGGTGAGCAGACAGCGAAATATATCGATAAAGTGATGACTAGACTAACCCTTGCGGGCGCTCTATACATTACTTTTATATGTCTGATTCCTGAGTTCATGATGGTCGCGTGGAACGTTCGTTTCTACTTTGGCGGCACATCACTACTAATCGTAGTGGTAGTTATCATGGATTTCATGGCACAGGTACAGACTCATCTGATGTCACAACAGTATGATTCTGTGTTAAAGAAAGCGAATCTGAAGGGTTACGGCCGTTAATTCGGTGGTAACAATTTCGATTCCATTTACGGAGTTTAGCAATGAAAGTTCGTGCTTCCGTTAAAAAAATCTGCCGTAACTGTAAAGTTATCAAGCGTAACGGTGTCGTTCGCGTGATTTGCAGTGAGCCAAAGCATAAGCAACGCCAAGGCTAATTAGCAGAAATTTTTACTTGAAATACAAGGTAGAGTCGAGTATATTCCTCGGCCTACCTTTTGCGTGCAAAAGAAGTAGTATGCCGCAGCGTATCCATAACGGGCTTTGCTGCGGATAATTCTTTTATGAACCCCTTAGGAGTGAATAATGGCCCGTATAGCCGGCATTAACATTCCTGATCATAAGCATTCTGTAATTGCACTTACTGCAATCTACGGTATCGGTAAAACTCGCTCTCAAGCTATTCTAGCTGAAGTGGGTATTGCTGAAGATGCTAAGATCAGTGAACTAACTGAAGAGCAGATCGATCAACTGCGTGATGGTGTAGCTAAGTACACTGTAGAAGGTGATCTACGTCGTGAAGTATCGATGAACATCAAGCGTCTTATGGACCTTGGCTGTTACCGCGGTCTTCGTCATCGTCGCAGTCTACCACTACGTGGACAGCGTACTAAAACCAACGCTCGCACCCGTAAGGGTCCGCGCAAGCCGATCAAGAAATAGTCGGATAAGGTAGAGTACAATGGCAAAACAACCAACTCGCGCGCGTAAGCGCGTACGCAAGCAAGTAGCTGATGGCGTAGCGCACATTCATGCTTCTTTCAACAACACAATCGTAACTATCACTGACCGTCAAGGCAACGCTCTTGCATGGGCTACAGCAGGTGGTTCAGGTTTCCGTGGTTCTCGTAAATCTACTCCGTTCGCAGCACAAGTTGCAGCTGAGCGTTGTGGTGAAATGGCTAAAGAATATGGCCTAAAGAACTTGGAAGTTATGGTTAAGGGTCCAGGTCCAGGTCGCGAATCTACTGTTCGTGCACTGAACGCTGCTGGTTTCCGTATCACTAACATTGTTGATGCGACACCAATCCCTCATAACGGTTGTCGTCCACCTAAGAAACGTCGCGTTTAAGTTTCGTTTCTAGGAATATTGGAGAAAGATCATGGCAAGATATTTGGGTCCTAAGCTTAAGCTTAGCCGTCGCGAAGGTACTGACTTATTCCTTAAGTCTGGTGTCCGTGCGATCGATACCAAGTGTAAAATTGATAACGCACCAGGTGTACACGGCGCTCGTCGCGGTCGTCTATCTGAGTATGGCGTTCAGCTTCGTGAGAAGCAAAAAGTTCGTCGTATCTACGGCGTT
The DNA here is from genome assembly GCF_041471405.1 of Vibrio sp. 10N.261.52.C11. Lineage (NCBI taxonomy): Bacteria > Pseudomonadati > Pseudomonadota > Gammaproteobacteria > Vibrionales > Vibrionaceae > Vibrio > Vibrio sp. 10N.261.52.C11. The sequence continues at coordinate 2,017 of NZ_JBFROI010000075.1, read as the reverse complement.
CTAGAAAAACAATTCCGCAACTACTACAAAGAAGCTGCACGTCTTAAAGGCAACACAGGTGCAAACCTGCTTCAGCTTCTTGAAGGTCGTCTTGATAACGTAGTTTACCGTATGGGCTTTGGCGCTACTCGTGCTGAATCTCGTCAACTAGTTAGCCACAAGTCTATTCTAGTTAATGGTAAAGTTGTAAACGTTCCTTCTTTCAAAGTAGCGGCAAACGACGTTGTTTCTATCCGCGAGAAAGCTAAACAGCAATCTCGTATTAAAGCGGCTCTAGAAGTTGCTGAACAACGTGAAAAGCCAACTTGGATTGAAGTAGATGCTGGCAAAATGGAAGGTACATTCAAGCGTATGCCTGAGCGTTCTGACCTATCAGCTGACATCAATGAACACTTGATCGTCGAACTTTACTCTAAGTAAGGTTAAAAAAAGAGAGGACACAATGCAGGGTTCTGTAACAGAATTTCTTAAGCCGCGTCTTGTTGACATTGAACAGATCAATACGACACACGCGAAAGTAACTCTTGAGCCATTAGAGCGCGGTTTCGGCCACACTCTAGGTAATGCTCTTCGCCGCATTCTTCTATCTTCTATGCCGGGTTGTGCCGTAACAGAAGTTGAAATTGAAGGTGTGCTACACGAATACAGCACTAAAGAAGGCGTTCAGGAAGATATCCTGGAAATCCTTCTAAACCTTAAAGGTTTGGCTGTACGCGTTGCTGAAGGCAAAGATGAAGTGTTTATTACACTGAACAAATCAGGCTCAGGCCCTGTTGTTGCAGGTGACATCACCCACGATGGTGATGTAGAGATCGCTAACCCTGAGCACGTAATTTGTCACCTAACGGATGACAACGCTGAGATCGCTATGCGTATCAAAGTAGAACGTGGTCGTGGTTACGTTCCAGCTTCAGCTCGTATCCATACTGAAGAAGATGAGCGTCCTATCGGTCGTCTACTAGTTGACGCTACTTACAGCCCGGTTGATAAAATCGCTTACGCTGTAGAAGCGGCACGTGTAGAACAACGTACTGATTTAGACAAGCTTGTTATCGATATGGAAACGAACGGTACTCTAGAACCTGAGGAAGCAATCCGTCGTGCAGCTACTATTTTAGCTGAACAATTGGATGCGTTCGTAGATCTTCGTGATGTACGTGTACCTGAGGAGAAGGAAGAGAAGCCAGAATTCGATCCTATCCTACTACGTCCTGTAGACGATCTTGAACTAACAGTTCGCTCTGCTAACTGTTTGAAAGCAGAAGCGATTCACTACATCGGTGATCTTGTACAGCGCACTGAGGTTGAGCTACTTAAAACGCCAAACCTTGGTAAGAAATCTCTTACAGAGATTAAAGATGTGCTTGCTTCACGTGGTCTTTCTCTAGGCATGCGTCTAGAAAACTGGCCACCAGCGTCAATCGCTGAAGATTAATCGAAAAGTTAGAAGGATTAGGTCATGCGCCATCGTAAAAGTGGTCGTCAACTCAACCGCAACAGCAGTCATCGCAAAGCGATGTTCAGCAACATGGCTAGCTCTCTTGTTCGTCACGAAGTTATTAAAACTACCGTGCCTAAAGCAAAAGAACTACGTCGCGTAATTGAGCCATTGATTACCCTAGCTAAGACAGACAGTGTTGCTAACCGTCGTCTTGCATTTGCTCGCACTCGTGATAACGAAGTTGTGGCAAAACTATTTAATGAACTAGGCCCGCGTTTCGCGGCTCGCCAAGGTGGTTACACTCGCATTCTTAAATGTGGTTTCCGTACTGGTGATAAAGCTCCAATGGCTTACATTGAGCTTGTAGACCGCCCAGCTGCTGAAGAAGCTGCTGAGTAATCTATACTAGATTCTTAATACAAAAGCCGAGCATTAGCTCGGCTTTTTTGTGTCTGTAGAACAAGGAAAAGATAATAGAAATTGCACCATGATGTTTGGGACTTTTTGCTTGTCTTATCTGCTCCAATTTTCAAAAATGTCTCGTATCTCGTATCTCGTATCTCGTATCTCGTATCT
>NZ_JBFROI010000074.1:8269-42828 GCF_041471405.1 Vibrio sp. 10N.261.52.C11 | reverse complement strand
ATTCAGGACACTCTCACTTTTCCTGAGCGTCTTGAGAGCTCTATCTCCTACTAATTTGAACTGGCTGATAAAGATGCCTCGTTTCTAATAACAAGGTTTTGTTGGTCGGTAACTCTTGCTATCTCCCTCTACTTAATAGATTAATCTACAGGCAGTTACGTGAACTCCCCGGTTATAACGGTTTATAGTTGGAACGTTGATGGCTATTTAATTGTTAATTCAACGTGACTTTAAGTGGGCATCTGTCTGCGGGTAAATATCTTTAAGCGCCTACTCTCAAGCTGATCTCCATTTGTTCTTGAACTTCAAGGTATCACTTTTCTCTATGACTCCTCTCGAACCTCTTATAAGGACTTGTTTATAAGAATGGTAAAACTACGTACAGACACAACTAAAGTCGTTCTCCGTGTGTTTGAGAAGCCCAGTTGAGCAATTTCATGGTTAGTTGGTATTGGGCAGGTAAGTGTTTGATGAGCTTGGTTTATAGCTATTGTAGAAGTTATCTAGGGTTAAATAGCAGATACAAAAAAGCCGATGTTAGACATCGGCTTAGTTTGAGTCACTTTGAATTAAGCGGGTTGAACTAGAGCGAGCGCTTTACGAGAAACCTCGTGAGCTGCTTTCGTTAAGTTTTGCTTCTCTAGTGCGTCAGATAGGTATCCGTAATCTGAAACATTTGAGCGAAGTGCTAGGGCTTTTTCGAAGTGGCTTTGTGCTTCCGCCCACTTCTGCTCTCTTAAGTAGAACTGAGCCAGCGCGCTGTGTGCTTCGGCATTACCACTGTCTTTACTAATTGCACGTTCTAGCATGACCACTACTGGGTGGTGATCGGATAAGTTCAGCTCTGGAAGCAACATGTAGAGTTCATTTGACCCACTCTTTGCAATGTTCTCTTTGATCACAGTGAAGGCTTCTGAGTCAGCTTTGCGAGCGATAAGTTGCTTCACAAAGCAGGATACAAGGTGCGAACTTTGTTTCTGTTTTCTTGAAAGCTTGTTCCAATGGCTGATTAAACCTTCGCTACCTTGCTGTTGTGCCACATCATGAAGTAGCCCACATTGTGCTTTCTGTTCTAATTCACGTTGCTCATCAGCTGTTAGAAGTTTGTTCTTAACTAATTTAGGAGTTAACTCTAGCAATGGCTGCCATAACTTCAGTTGCAAGTAAGTGGCTTTTAACAGGCCAAGTACAGCAGTGTTATTAGGGTATGTGCCTTTTAGGGTCGAAAGTGTATCGAATGCAGCTTCGTAGTTTGACTCGCTGATTTGTTGTTTAGCTTTAGTTAGCTCAACCGCTAGTAGAGAGTCGTCCTCTTGGCTAGCAAGCTCGATGTACTTATCTCGCTCACTTGTATTACCTTGTTCGTGTGCCGCTTGAGAAGCGACTAAATAACAAAGTAGAGGCATGTCGTGATGGTTAGCCCAACGAGTTACTTTCTTCTCAGCGCCTTTCCAGTCACCTTCAAGTAGCTTGATAATGCCTTCATTGGTATAACGACGAGAACGTTTCAGCTTACGAACACTGAACCAGTTCCAAGTTGTCGAGCTTGCGTACATAAGCTTTTTAAATAGGTACTCTAAGCCGAATAGAGCCGCTAGAAGAGCAATGACAAAGATAACCAGTGTTGTCACGCTCATCTCAATAGTCTTATTCGCAATTGAGATCAGAACGTAGCCTTGTTGACCAGAGAACTGAGTACCAACAATTAACCCAGCACCTAGAACGAGAAAAAGAAAAATCCAACGAATCATTATTTTTCCTCCGTGGTCATAACGGTGACTTCACGACGTAGGCGCTCACGTATCACATCTGACAACTCATTTTGAGATTCAAGCTTTACAGGGTATTTCACAGAGATGTTCTGTTCACTTAGCTGTTTAATCGCTTTCTCAAATTCAATCACTGAGTTGTTATCTTGGTTTAGATACGCTTTCGACCACTCGCTAGCGGTATTAAGAGCTGCGCTATAGAGTTCACCTTGTTCTTTGTAGACGGCGCGAATCGCGGTTTCTAATTTACCTTTGATGTTTTCACGCAGGTAGAAGTGTTGTTCAGGAGAGAGTAGAGGGATAACTTCGCCATCACGACTACGGAAGGTAATGAAGTTTTCTGAGAAGTCTTTCATCGACGTCATCAGGTTGTTCTGCCAATCATTAATATCTTGCGATACCGCTTTTTTCTCAACAACCGCAGCTTCCGGAAGAATCGCATTGGCAAGCGGCAGTGTATCGACTTGCTGTTGCAAGCTTGTGATACGCAGAACTAAGCCGTCACGGTCGATCAGAGGAATAGTGCGAAGCTTGGTAATGTCATTGGTCATTGATTGACGCAGTGACACTAAGCTCGGGTCATTCAGTGCTGCGATACGTTGATCGGCGCTTTCCATTAACTTGGTTGCGCTAACGGCATCATGCTCGAGGAACAGTTTACGTCCTGCTAGTTTCACAAGGTAATCGGCTTCGGCAAGTAACCAGTCATTCGGGCGGCGACCTTTCACGTCAGCCACTGCTAACTGCAGGCTTTGAATGCTCTTCTGCTGTTGAGATTGCACGACCTGAGTTTTCTCCACCGCGTGTGAGGCTTCTTGGATAGTCTCTTGCTTGATGGTTTGTAGGTCTTTATTTACCGCAGATTGGGTATTTTGAAGTTGTGCTTGAAGAGCGGCTATTTGAGCCGAGTATTCAGCGCTCTTTTGCTGCATTTGAAATGCGATACCGCCACTGAAGATAATTGAAATAGCGATCGCAATAGCGCCTAGTTTGACACCGCGCTTACCTTGCTTTTCTGCTTTCTCTATTTGCTCTTTATGCTCAGCTTGAGGCTGCTCATTTTTAGCGGTATTTGAAGCAGAGGCATCAAGCTTCTGTTCAGGTTGTTTTGTCTCTGTAGAGTCAGCTTTTTCGTTTTCAACAACTACTGGCTGAGTATCTTGTTTCTTTTCAGGTTCAATATGCTCATTATTTTTTTTGCTTGTCATGCTTATTTCCTGTTTCTAGCTAGGGCCGGAGAGCAGCCAGTAATATTTGGTTCGTAGCACTGTGAGTATTGGTCACATTCGAGAAGCCGAGTTGTTGTGCTCGTTCTACAATGCGCTGGCTTGGGACAAATAGATGTCTTGTTGAAAGCCAAGCCAAATACTCATCAGGGGTAATTGAGCAGAGATACTCCAATTGTTCCTGACTAGTGATGACAACTTTGGACGTTTTTTTGTTTATCCATGTTTGATAGGTATTGTGGTCGCTAATAGGAATATATTCTCTACGGTAGGTCTCACAATAAGAGACTTGTGCACCTCGATTGAGTAGAGAATCCCTAATGAGCTCACGCCCACCATTGCCACGTAGTATCAAAATGGACTTATTTTCTACGCCATTAAGTTCAGTAAGTTTAAGAAGATGTTCACTATCACTAACTTGAGGATAGTTTACTTTTTGTTTACAGACTTTGCTTAAAACGTGCGCAGTTTTTTGACCAACGCCAAGATAAAGCGGCGAAGTAGGCCAAATGGATGAGGTTTTTGAAAGGATGCTTTGGGCAGCCGCCACGGCGTGGTGACTGACTGCAATAATGATATCGCTGTTATTAAGCTGGGTGCTTAAATCCGCAGAGTTGGGATTATCCACGATACGAATCAGCGGATGATGGATTGCTTGAACCCCTTCATCCGCTAGTTGTTGGCAAAGCGATTGTCCCTCTGAACCGGGACGAGTCACCAACACTGTCATGATTATTCTTGGTCAACGTAGAGCTTGGTTAAGATTTCTCTCGCGCCATCATCCAGCAATTGATTTGCCAGAGTCACGCCAAGTGCTTCTGCATCTTTGCGAGGGCCAGAGATCTCACCACGAACCATCTTAGAACCGTCCGGTTCACCAACTAATGCACGTAGCCAGATGTTTTCGCCATCTAATAATGAGTAGCTGCCGATAGGAACCTGACAGCCACCTTCTAGGGTAAGGTTCATTGCACGTTCGCACAGTACACGATCAGCCGTGTCTTTATGATTCAGTGGTTCAAGGAGTTTAATCAGACGCTCGTCATCAAGGCGACACTCAATACCAACAGCGCCTTGGCCAACAGCAGGGAGAGACTGCTCTGGTTCGATGAAGCTACGAATACGCTCTTCTAGCTCTAGACGTTTAAGACCTGCAGCAGCCAGTACGATCGCATCGTATTGACCATCATCGAGTTTACCTAGACGAGTACCAACGTTGCCGCGCAGCTCTTTGATGATCAGATCTGGGCGGTATTCTAACAGTTGGCATTGGCGACGCAGACTGCACGTACCCACGACAGCACCTTGTGGGAGTTCGTCGATGTTGTTGTAAGTGTTTGATACGAAAGCGTCACGCGGATCTTCGCGCTCACAAATTGTTACCAGACCTAGACCTTCAGGGAAGTCGACAGGTACATCTTTCATTGAGTGAACCGCTAGGTCAGCACGACCTTCTAGCATGGCTACTTCAAGTTCTTTAACGAACAGTCCTTTACCACCCACTTTAGCAAGCGGAGTGTCTAGGATGATGTCACCTTTGGTCACCATAGTTACCAACTCAACCTCTAAACCAGGGTGAGCAGCTTGCAGTGCATCCCTTACAAAGTATGCCTGCCAAAGGGCAAGAGGGCTTTTTCTGGTCGCGATACGGATTGGTGCTGAATTTGTCATGGTGTTTCCGATATAGGTTCTGTAATAGCCTAATCCTACCATTATGAGGCGAGAATTCTTACTGTTTGATCATTCCATACTTTGATAGCTGAGAGATTTTCATGAGTTCACCAAAATAGTGTGATTAGTATCTCATTTGAAACATGGGCTATTATTAGAAATAGTCAATAAAGAGGACACTACGGCGCCGTGAGTTTAACTTTCTGTCATCAAGGAATTGACCAGTATGACGGGTTCCTTTGCTTTACCATTAAGGGTAAAAGTGTTAAATTGATCACGTTTTGTTGCTCCTTTCGTTCAGTAACTAAACAGAACTGCACTTAACCTCAAACCAAGGACTTACCTTGCAGGCTTACACTCAAACTTTGATTCAACGATTAGACAATCTAAATCAGCAGCGCATTGATCGTGCGTTGGCGTTGATGAATGTGCAAGGCCAGCGAGTATTCAACCTTATTCCCGCACTGCTTCACTTCAATCACCCGATGATGCCTGGTTATTATGACCAACAAGTTCCTTTTGGAATTCGTAGCTTCACGCTTAATGAATTCCAAAAGCAATTTGTCTCTGATACCGAATTAACGCTGGGTGGCAAACTCACCGAGACGGATGAACCAGCAATCCTTGGCTTGTACACCATGGGTAGTACTTCTTCTATTGGTCAAAGCACTTCAAGTGATCTTGATATCTGGGTGTGTGTTTCCCCGGATATGGATGGCGCCTCTCGCGATAGCCTAACCAACAAGTGTCTCTTGATTACCGATTGGGCTGAAACCTTGGGAGTAGAAGCGAACTTCTTCTTGATGGATGAAGAGCGTTTCCGTTCGAACCATTCAGAAGAGATGACCGGCGATAACTGTGGTTCTTCACAGCATTTATTACTGCTTGATGAGTTCTATCGCTCTGCGGTTCGTTTAGCTGGTCAGCGTTTGTTGTGGCAAATCATTCCGCCAGAAATGGAAGAGTGTTACGACGAGTATGTTCAAGGTTTGTGTCAGGATGGTTATCTTGATTGCTCGCAGTGGATCGATTTCGGCAAGCTGAATCGTATTCCCGCTGAAGAGTACTTTGGTTCAAACCTGTGGCAGCTCTATAAGAGTATCGACTCACCGTATAAATCGGTTTTGAAGGCGATCCTGTTAGAGGCCTATTCGTGGGAATACCCAAACACCCAACTGCTGAGTATTGATACCAAGCGCCGCTTCTTTGCGGATGAACCGGATCTGTATGGCATGGATAGCTACTATCTGATGCTTGAAAAGGTAACGCGCTATCTAGAACGCATTAACGACCACACTCGATTGGACTTGGTAAGACGCTGTTTTTATCTTAAGACCCACGAGAAGCTGTCACGAGATGCGGGCATTGGTTCTGTTGCGTGGCGTCGTGAAGCCTTGACTGAGATGACTAAGTCTTGGAATTGGGGACATGAAACCATTGCTGAGCTCGATAACCGCCGTAACTGGAAGGTTGAGCAGGTTAAAGTGGTGCACCATGCACTGCTTGATGCCTTGATGCTGAGCTACCGTAATCTGATTCAATTTGCGCGTCGTAACGACATCACTTCGGCAATCAGCCCACAAGATATCAGTATCTTGGCACGTAAGCTTTACGCTGCGTTTGAGGTATTGCCAGGTAAAGTGACACTGCTGAACCCACAAATCTCTCCGGATCTGCATGAACCCGACTTGAGCTTCATCGAAGTTCGTCAGGGTCAGTCGAATAAAGCAGGTTGGTACTTGTATAAGCAGCCACTGGTTGCACACCGCATTCTTGGTCAGCCTTCTCTAGAGCACCATGAGTACTTGAGTAAGTTGGTAGCATGGTCGTTTTTTAATGGCTTGATTACCGAGTCGACACGTTTGCACTCTGTGGTACGTGACGCTCACATCGATATCGATAAGTTCTATCAAATGGTGAGCGACCTGCGTAATACGTTTTCTTTGCGTAAGCGTCGCCCAAGTATGCAAGCACTGGCGAGCCCGTGTGAGATAAGCCAGCTAGCGATGTTCATCAACTTTGAAAATGACCCGACGTCTGAATTAAGTGGTCGTGCATTAAAAGTGGACCTCAAGAACGCTGATATCTTCAGCTTTGGTGAGGAAGGTAAGAGCTTAGTCGGCAGTGTCGACTTAGTTTATCGTAACTCTTGGCATGAAGTACGTACGCTGCATTTCCAAGGTGATACGGCAATGCTGGATGCGCTGAAGACGGTACTTGGCAAAATGCACCAAGATGCTTTACCGCCAGAATCGGTTGATGTGTTCTGTTACAGCAAAAACCTGCGTGGTGTGATGCGTAACATGGTGTATCAACTGCTTGCTGAGTGTATCGATTTACGATTGAAACCGATTGAACCCGAGAAGCGCCGCCGCTTTAAGGCTATTCGTTTAGCTAATAAGATGTTTGGTCTGTTCTTCGAACGTCGTGGTGTGTCGGTACAGATGTTGGAAAACTCGGTCGATTTCTACCGTAGCATCTCAACCAATAAGCTCAAAGGCTCACCTTTACTGATGCTTGATAAAGAGCAAGAGTATCAGCTACCAGAAGTGGTGGATGGTTTTGCGAGTGAGGGCTTGATTCAGTTCTTTTTCGAAGATACCGACAAAGGCTTCAATATTTATGTATTGGACGAGTCGAACCAAGTTGAGGTCTACCACCAGTACAGCGGTGAAAAAGATGAGATGATCGCGAGCGTGAATTCATTCTACACGTCGGTAAAAGATGAGTCGAAGATGTCGTCTAAGTTGATTAACTTTAATCTACCTCAGTACTACCAAATCGTTCATCCTGAAGAAGGCAATTCCTACGTTGTGCCTTATCGTAACGATGCAACTTTAGCTTCTCGGAGCTCAAAGATAGTCAACATCTAGTCTTACTAAGACTGATTGATATTAAAAAAGGAGTGATTGATTCACTCCTTTTTAGTTTTGCTTACAAATGATTAGACCCAATCGATCGCTTCACCTGCGTGCTTCACGCATTCTTCTTTAACCATCTCAAACAGCTCCATGCCCGTCTTTGAACATGTCCACTTGTCGTCAACTAGCTTGAAGTGAAAGCCACCAGATTTAGACGCTAACCAGATTTCTTTCATTGGTTCTTGGCGGTTAATGATGATTTGGCTGCGGTTCTCAAACTCCAGCGTCATCACGTTACCAGTCACTTCGTAATCAATATCTGCCTCTGATTCATCGATAGCTTCTTCGATGTTTTGCATCTGTATATCGACCAGCTGATGAAATTCAGTCTCGTTCATCCTTTCTATCCTATTGCTTTTCCTGAGTGTGGTGCGATTATAGGGGGCATTGAGTTAATAATCACGATATGCAAAATGAAAAAATTAATTACTGCTCTATTTATGCTGTCCGTTATTGGACTTTCTGGTTGTGGTCAAACGGGTCCTTTGTACGATCCTGATGAAGTTCAGCAAACCGAACAATCACAATAAGTGAAAACACGCAGAAATCGTTATTTATAAGGGATAAGAACTTTGGATTACTTCAACTATCAGGAAGATGGCCAGCTTTGGGCTGAGGACGTCGCACTTTCACAACTAGCAGAGCAATATGGTACACCGCTGTATGTATATTCTCGTGCAACATTAGAACGCCACTGGAATGCGTTTGATTCATCGGTTGGTGAGCATCCGCACTTGGTGTGCTATGCCGTTAAAGCTAACTCAAACCTTGGCGTGTTGAATACTTTGGCTCGTTTGGGCTCAGGTTTCGATATCGTTTCTGGCGGTGAGCTAGAGCGTGTGGTTGCTGCCGGTGGCGATCCAGCAAAAGTTGTATTCTCTGGTGTCGGTAAAACAGCCGCTGAAATGAAGCGTGCGCTTGAGTTGAACATTAAGTGTTTCAACGTAGAGTCAGAACCAGAACTAGAGCGACTGAATAAAGTGGCTGGTGAGCTTGGTGTTAAAGCGCCGATTTCACTGCGTATCAACCCAGACGTTGATGCCAACACTCACCCTTATATCTCTACAGGTCTGCGTGATAACAAGTTTGGTATCGCTTTCGACCGTGCTCCTGCTGTCTATGAGTTTGCAAAAACACTCGATAACTTGTCTATCCATGGTATTGATTGCCACATTGGTTCTCAGTTAACGGATATCGAACCTTTCATCGATGCAACCGATCGCCTACTTGCGCTGATCGACCAGCTACGTGCTAACGGTATCAACATCAAACACCTTGATGTCGGTGGCGGCTTGGGTGTGGTTTATCGTGATGAATTACCACCACAGCCTTCTGACTACGCGAAAGCTTTATTGGCTCGCTTAGACAATCATTCTGATCTAGAGCTGATTTTCGAGCCTGGAAGAGCGATTGCTGCTAACGCTGGTGTATTATTAACGAAAGTCGAGTTCCTCAAGCCAACAGAGCACAAGAACTTTGCCATCATCGATGCAGCAATGAACGATCTAATGCGCCCAGCACTTTATCAAGCTTGGCAGGATATTGTTCCTGTTAGCCCTCGTCAGGGTGAAGCTGTGACTTACGATTTGGTTGGCCCAATCTGTGAGACAGGCGATTTCCTAGGTAAAGATCGTGACCTTGTTCTTGAAGAAGGTGATCTGCTAGCAGTTCGTTCAGCGGGTGCTTATGGCTTCGCGATGTCATCTAACTACAACACTCGTTCGCGTGCGGCTGAAGTGATGGTGGATGGCGATAAAACTCACTTGGTTCGTCAGCGTGAAGAGCTTACGAGTCTGTGGGAACTTGAAAACATTCTTCCGGAGTAATTTTAAGCGTTATGCACTTCCACTTTTCTAAAATGCATGGTTTGGGCAATGATTTCATGGTCGTGGACTGCATTACTCAAAATATTTTCTTTTCTCCAGATTTGATCCGTCGTTTGGCGGATCGTCACACTGGTGTGGGCTTTGATCAGCTACTTGTGGTTGAGGCTCCCTATGATCCAGAAACTGATTTCCATTACCGCATATTCAATGCGGATGGCAGTGAAGTGGAGCAGTGTGGCAATGGTGCACGTTGTTTTGCACGATTCGTTCGCATGAAAGGCTTAACGAATAAGTACAGCATCAACGTGAGTACCAAGAAAGGTAAAATGGTTCTCAAGATTGAAGAGAATGACCTGATCACGGTGAACATGGGCATTCCTGAGTTCGAACCCGGCAAGATTCCATTCAAGGCCAAGCAGCCAGAGAAGACGTATATTCTAAGAACGGATGTACACACCTTATTCTGTGGTGCGGTAAGCATGGGTAACCCACATGTGGTTACCGTGGTTGATGACGTCGACACGGCTGATGTGGACACCTTAGGCCCACTACTTGAATCACATGAACGTTTCCCTGAGCGTGTTAATGCTGGCTTTATGCAGGTCGTTAACCGTGAAGAAGTTCGTCTACGTGTTTACGAACGCGGCGCGGGTGAAACTCAGGCATGTGGCAGCGGAGCGTGTGGCGCAGTTGCAGTGGGTATCACTCAAGGCTTACTGGCTGAGAATGTGAAGGTTCGTCTACCAGGCGGTGACTTACACATTAGCTGGCAAGGCCCGGGTAAACCTCTGTTTATGACCGGCCCTGCAACGCATGTGTTTGATGGTCAACTTTCTTGCTAATAACGACCCAAAACAAATATATTCATAAAAATAAAGGATAGGTTTTGTCTTACGTTGAAGCCGACGCACTCACCGCAGAAGTGGTCGCGGAATATTTACGTGATAACCCAGATTTTTTCCAAGACCGAAAAGATTTGGTTGATCGCCTTGCTATCAATAACGTTGAGCAGGGCGCTGTTTCTCTGGTTGAGGTTCAGCTTAAACGCCAACGTCATCGAATCGAAGAGCTTGAAGAAGAGATCACTGGCTTGATGTCGTTGGCAGCAAATAACGATAAAACCTTCTATGAGTTTATGGATCTGCAAGCGCAAGTGCTGAAATGCAGTGACTTCATGCAGGTGATAAAAGCCGTTGAACAAAAAGCGTTAGATCTTGGGCTTAAGGCTCATGTTCGTATTCTTTCGCAATCTGGCTTTTATCAGTTGAGTGCTGAGGGTTACTCTAAGTTTTCGCTTAACCATTTCAATGGCAAAGATGCTTATCTTGGACGCTTGAGAAAAGCCGACAGACACGATTTGTTTGGTGATTATCCAGTTCCAGAGCTAGGCTCTTATGTAGTACTACCGCTTGCTAAGCAGTCTCCATTGGGTTTGCTCGCCTTTTCTAGTGAAGATGGCGGACATTTCCAACCCCATATGGATACGCTCTTTTTACGCCATTTAGCACTTGTTGTCGCTCATTTGGCGGACACCTTACCTTGGCAGATAAATAATGAGCCTAGAGCCCAAAATACCTCTTCCTAACAGCCTTCAAAAGCCACTTTCTCGCTTCTATGAATATCTCCGAAGCGAGAAGGGACTCAGCCTACACACCCAACGTAATTACAAACAACAACTTGAAACCATGGCCGGTCATTTAGTCACTCTAGGGCTAAAGGATTGGGGTCAAGTCGATGCGGCGTGGGTCAGACAACTGGCCAGTAAAGGCATGCGTGAGGGAATGAAAGCGAGCAGCATTGCAACGCGCTTATCGTCACTGCGCAGCTTCTTTGATTTCCTTGTGTTGCGTGGCGAAATGACCGCCAATCCAGCCAAAGGTGTCTCTGCACCTCGCAAACAACGCCCTTTGCCTAAAAACCTCGATGTTGATGAAGTGGGTCAACTGCTTGATGTGAATGAGGACGATCCATTGTCGATTCGTGATCGAGCGATGATGGAGGTGATGTATGGTGCTGGATTACGACTGGCAGAACTGGTCGGCATCAATCTGAAAGATGTGTTGGGTCGACAAGGCGAAATCCGAGTGATTGGTAAAGGCGACAAAGAACGCAAAGCGCCTTTTTCTGGTTTAGCTAAAGAGTGGGTCGATAAATGGCTCAAAGTTCGTGGTGAATTGGCTTCACCGGGTGAAACCGCGCTGTTTGTCTCTAAGCTCGGGACTCGTATCTCTCACCGCAGCGTGCAAAAGCGCATGGAAGAGTGGGGCAAGAAGCAATCTGTCGCGAGCCACATCAGCCCGCATAAACTGCGTCACTCCTTTGCAACGCATGTGCTGGAATCGAGCCAAAATCTTCGTGCTGTGCAAGAGTTGCTTGGCCATGAAAACATCTCGACGACCCAAGTGTATACCCACTTAGATTTCCAACACTTAGCACAAGCTTATGATCAGGCTCACCCGAGAGCTCGTAAGAAGAATAAAGATTAGATTAAAGGGTTTACTATGCGAATTTATCGAGGGTTAAAGCCCATCAAAGCCATGACCTTTGACTTGGATGACACCCTGTATGACAACTGGCCTGTGATCATGAAGGTTGAGAAAGAGATGGCACAGTGGCTTTATCAAAAGCACTCAGTGTCGGCTTCTTTATCGCTTGAAGAGTGGCAGGGCATTAAGCAGCAAGTCGCATCTGAAAACCCAGCTTTGAAACATGATGTCACCGTGTGGCGTGAAACTCAGATTAAGAGTGGTTTGCTGCAATTGGGTTACTCTCTGCAGCAAGCAGAGCAAGCGGCTCGAGAGGGCATTGAGCATGCCTTGTGGTTGCGTAATCAAGTCGATGTCCCTCAAGAAACGCATCGAGTGATGACTGAACTTAGCCAACGTATTCCTCTGGTTGCGATTACCAATGGCAATGTCGATCCACACAAAATTGGCTTAGGGCTGTACTTTCAATTAATCCTTAAAGCCGGCCCTGATGGCAGAGCAAAACCCTATCCAGATATGTTTGAAAAAGCTCAGCAACACCTAGGTTGTGACGCTGAGAATATTCTTCATGTTGGCGATCACCTCAAAACGGATGTCTATGGAGCCAAGCAAAATGGCTTCCAAGCGTGCTGGTTTAATGACACTGGTTCCAATTTATACCGCTCCCCGAAGGCGAGTGTGCTCCCTGATGTTGAAATAGACCAACTTAGCGATCTTATGCGACTAATTTAATGGCTCGGTAAGCTTATTGTGTCGCATTTATGCTATTGAATTGTTACATTAGTCGCCTATAAAAGCCTGATTAGGCTAGGATAATTGGCGACTACTTTTTATCGATTCATTTCAGTCATAGCAGTGGTTGCGGGTTGTTACTTCACTCGATTTTGAACAAGGGTTGGCATGCAAACATTTACATTTCTCGCAAATACTGAGGCGTTATTTAGAGCTCAATTTGATCAGCGAGAATGGTGTGACAGCAAACAGTACCTTATTCAAATTTTCTCAGCTCAATCTTCAGATCTAGCTCGTCAAATCGCGGGTGTTGCCCTCAATCGTTTAAATAATGCGACGCTAATTGGCCAGAGTGCTCGTCATGTTATCTGTGATAATTGCCTTGAAAGTGCATGCACCTTAGTCATCATCAGTGAGTTCAACGAAACCCATCTAACCTCTGCGGTCCAGCCTTTTTCCGGCAATCCAAATCAAGACAGCCAAGACTTAGCTTTTCAGCTGCGCCTTACAGAAGAAACCAAAACGGTCATCAGCTTGTGCGATCAGGTTGAAGGGCGTGATTATCCTATTTATAGCGCTTTTGAAAATTTGCCTTACGCCTTGCCGATAGCTGGTGGACTGTGCCATGAGAATGAATTTGGCCGTTGGGTTATGTATAACGAGCAAACCTACCAGCACGCCTGTGTTGCTGTGGCTCTGACTAACCCAAGATTGAAGGTTTGGTCGGACGCGTACTCTGAGTGGAACCCGATTGGGATGAAGCTACGAGTCACACACGCAATCGGAAATCGCTTATACGCATTGAACGACAAGCCGGCTATTGAAGTATTCAAACATTACCTTGCGGATGGCAAAGACCTTCCTTTTAGTCAACTGATGAGCTTTCCACTTTATCGAGAACTTGGCAGAAAGAAGGGTATCTCGACGCCGCTACGTATTAATGATGATGGCAGTATTGAGTTTGATAGCCCTTGGCATGTCGGTGAAGAGGCGCAGTTTTGTTATAACCACCCATCGCTCACTGCAGAAAAGGTGCACCACGGTGCCGAGATGCTAGCCATGCATCAGCCTGAATCGGTGATCATTTATAACTGCGTATCTCGACTTGAATTTATCGACAGTAAACTTGAGCTCAAGCCATTTGAAGGGATAGTGAATACATGTGGTGCCTACTGCATGGGGGAGCTATACCGTAATGAAGACCGCCAAGAGATACTGCACCACAGCTTGACTTATATCGCTATGCGCGAGTCTGACGAGATTAAAGAGTTTCATTGCGAAGACTTTCAGTGTGGCTCAACCGTGTCGCCATTGCTTAACCTAGTCAGAAATGCAGTCGCTGATCTCGACAGTATGAATACTCAGATGGAAAAGAAACTCCATCAACAAGCGCGTCGCTTAACCGAAAGCTATCGCATTGACTCGCGTACTGGTTTGCCGAACCGTATCGTACTGAAAGAGCGCCTCAATACGATTCTGTTCAGTGAACATCTGCTGACCTTAAAGCTAACCAACTTCCATCAGGTTAACGAGAAGTATGGTTATCAAGTGGGGGATCAGCTGCTACTCGATCTGTCTAATCACTTTATCGAGCGATTACAGCTTCGTGTGGTTAAAGAGCCTCGCGTGAAGGTAGAGCTATTCAGTATTGGTGTTGGAGAGTGGGCGATTATCTTCAATGCTAGTGTTGGTAGTACGAAAATAAAAGAAGGTTTCGTTGAGTTCGCCGATGACATCGAACACATAAATTTTGAGCCATATGGTTTGGCTGATATTGATTACCTGTCAGTTTCTCTGTGTGGCGGCTTTGCTAGTCGTTGTGACTTCTTAACCGACAGTGGTGACCAGATCTTATTGAAAGCGATCGAAGCTCGACGCTATGGAGTACGTAACAATACCCACATCACCAATGCTAAAGACATTCAGGTGAGTGAAGAAGATCGCAAAGAGCAACTAGGCTGGCTGAGCTGTGTAAGTCGTGCGATTTTAGATCAGAACATCATCACTTATTCCCAGCCAATTGTGGAGTCGGTTACGCACGAAATGATTGGCCAAGAGTGCTTGGTCAGAATCATGGAGTCAGACGGTACCATTGTGCCACCAGGTAAGTTCTTACCTATCATTGCCGACACGCACCTTTACACTCGCCTCAGCCGACACATGATTAAGAACACCATAGGTTATATGGCGGATAAGCAAAGCCCATTTTCTATCAACCTATCCCCGCAAGATTTGTTGAGCGACAAGACGCTTGAGGTGCTCGAGACCGCCATCAGTGCTATGAACGATCCCACTCGACTTGGCCTAGAGGTTCTCGAGTCTGAGCAGATTAAAGATTATGGTCGCATGATTGAGGTGTGTGATCACTTCCGTGCTCTCGGGGCGAGAATCATTGTTGATGACTTTGGCTCTGGTTACTCCAACATCGAGGAAATCATTAAGCTTGAGCCACAGATCATTAAGCTCGACGGTAGCTTGATTCGTAATATCGACAAAGATCAAAAACAAAGAAACATAGCCTCTCAGTTGATTCGTTTGTGCCAAGTGTTCAATGCCAAAACGGTCGCTGAATTTGTCCATAACCAACAGGTTTGTGAGATAGCAGAGCAAATGGGTGTCGATTATCTGCAGGGTTACTACTTCGGTGAGCCTAAGCGACTGTTTTAGCAGTTAAAGCTTCCCGCATTGTGTAACGACTGGCTATAAAAGTACTGCGCCGCCATTAATGACTGCTTTTTGGCGGAATGAATGATGTCTAACTAAGGTCACATTATTCATAACGCGATCGCAAGTATTCCGTGCAAGCCTTATCTATAATAAGCACAATAATAAATCATTAACGTAACGATTAATGTGAATATGCAGTCGACTTCTCTCCTGATACAAGACATTGAGCAAACCCAACGTGAATTGGAAAAGATAGATTTTCATCAACATGAAAGCCTACTGATCCAGGTGTTTTCGTCTTTCGAGAAAGGTTCTGTTTTGGCTGCCTGCCAAGTGATTCAATCGACTTTTCCCAATGCCAAATTGATTGGTTGCAGTGCTAACCACTACATTAGTCAAGGTGTCATCCTGCACCAAGGTCTTTATCTGATTGTTACCCGCTTTGACGCGACGTCTTACTCTTGTGGTGTTGTCGAATATAGCGAACAACCATTGCTCGATAGCCACGCTATGTGGCAACAGCTTGAGTGCAATGATAATACTCAAAGCATCATCTGTTTCGCAGACCGCTTGCAGATAAATAACCGAGATCTATTTTCAGCGTTTGAGCAGTCGATGTATTCATTACCGATCTGTGGCGGTGCATCGACCATCACAGATAATGGGCGATGGGTGATGTTAGACGGCATTTGCTATGAAAATGCCTATGTGATGTTGGCGCTGCACAGTGTTGAGCTCTCCATCGCTAAGGGTTACTACACTGAATGGAATCCGATTGGTCGAACTTTTCGAGTGACAGGTGCTCAAGAGAACCGGTTGTTAGAACTGGATGGGATGCCTGTTCGCGAACTCTACAATCGTTACCTCGCTGATGGCCTCGAAGTGCCTTTTGAGCAACTGCATAACTTTCCCTTGATGGTCGGTGACCCGAAAGAGCAAAACATTCACTTACCGCTCAAGGTAACGGAAAGTGGAGAGATAGAATTCAGCGGCCTGTTCCAAGTGGGCGATGAGGTCCGGTTTTGTTATGACCATCCATCACTGACCTTAGAGCAGATACGACTGGGCGTGCAGCAGATCGCCTCTCATAGGCCAGAACAGTTCTTCATTTATAACTGTACATCTCGTATCGACTTTATTGATGGCAACCAAGAGGTTGAGGTTTTCCAAAAATTGGCCGACAGCTATGGCGTTTACTGCATGGGAGAACTTTATCAAGAGAATGGCCAACAGCGAATCTTGCACCATAGCCTCACTTATCTTGCGCTTAGAGAAGGCGAGGGTAAGGCGGTATTGCCATTAGAGACGCAACCCGCGACCAACATATCCCCTCTGTTTTCATTGATCCGAAATGCACTGCTTGATGTCGATGACATGAACAACAGCATGGCGAGTAAGATTCAGCAGCAAGCCACTGCATTGACGGCAAGCTATCGAATTGATCACCGTACAGGTTTACCCAATCGAAGTGTGCTGCGTGAGAAACTGTCGAAGATGAGCAGTGATAGCCACTTACTAGCTTTGAAGGTCACGACCTTTGGTCAGATCAATGAGAAGTATGGTTATCGAGTAGGTGACAAGCTTCTGCATGATTTGAGTGAGTACTTTCAAAAGGCGCTGTGGCAGTTCTTTGATGAGGGCTGTCAGCTCTACAGTATCGGTATTGGTGAGTGGGCGGTGGTGTTTGATAGTTGGGCGAGCCAAGAACATATTCATCAGCGATTCTCGGAATTTGCCGATCAAACCGAGCATGTGAATTTTGAGCCTACCGGTTTACCCGATATTGATTACTTGTCGGTGTCTATCTGTGCGGGTATCGCCAGCCGTCGAGATTTCCCGACTACCTCTATTGATGACTTATTGTTGAAGGCGATTGATGCGAGGCGCAGCGCTGTCAGCCAGAACAAGCACCTAGTGAGCGCCAAGGCACTCATTCAATTGGAGAAGCATCGCCAAGAGCAACTTGGTTGGCTGTCGTGCGTGAGTCGCGCGGTGCTTAATCAGAATATTGTGGCGTGCTCTCAGCCCATAGTTTCAGCACACAGTCATCAGGTAGAGAGCTACGAGTGTTTGGTTCGAATTGAAGAGGACGGTCAGTTAATTGCACCGGGTAAGTTCTTGCCAATCATTGAAGGAACCCATCTCTATACACGCCTCAGTCGTCAGATGATAACGCGCACCTTCGATTTTATGAGTCAGCGAACCGATTCGTTCTCAATTAATTTAGCGCCACAAGATTTCAGCAATGAGAAAACCATTCTTCACCTTGAACAAGCGATCAAGAAAATCAGTCACCCACAGCGTATTGGCTTGGAGGTGTTAGAAACGGAACAAATTCAGGATTACGGTCGCTTGATTGAGGTGTGTAATCACTTCCGCGATCTTGGTGTGAATATTATTGTTGATGACTTTGGTTCGGGCTATTCGAACATTGATGAGATATTGAAGCTAGAACCACAGGTGATCAAGCTTGATGGCAGTTTGATTCGCAATATTGATAAAGATAAAAAGCAGCGCAAGATCGCTCAGCAGTTGGTGAGCTTATGCCAGATTCTGAATGCTAAGACGGTGGCGGAGTTCGTTCATAATGAGCAGGTGTGCCGTATTGCTGAAGACATGGGGGTCGATTACTTGCAAGGGTATTACTTTGGTCAACCTCAGCGTTTGTTTTGATGGAGCGAGCGTTTCACGTGAAACACTGGTTGGCTCACCCTTTTTGTTTTTAGTGTCTGTCTCGTCCCGAAATGTGTTTTTACCTTCCCGCGCGCCTGCTTGGTCTATTTGAGGGCGTGGCCACACTTGTCGGCGTGGAACACTTTTAGATAATGCTGGTAGTAGTCATCAATGAGCTTGGCAGATTCACTTTCACCTAAAGATTTGAGTAACTCAATACCCACTTCACAAGTACACAAGTGGCCACTGTCTTGGTTGCGGCGCAAGGTGTATGAAGATTCGCTGGTAATATCGAGGTGAACTTGCGGAACGGCTTGTAACCACGAGCTCTTGTTAAGCATCTTCTTCGCTTCTTGCCATGTGCCATCCAAGATGATGAATAGCGGCTTACGGCTCTGGGCTTGGGTCATTACAGCTTGCTGGCACTCGACACTTTGATCACTTGGGAATAAAAGAAACGGTTGTCGTGTTTCATCGTCAAGCAGTGCGATGAGCTCCGCTGGTGGTGTTTTCCTTTGCCATACAATGGACTGACACTGATCAAGGGATTGCTGAAGCAGCTTCCCTGTATTGGTATCGCGTGACAGTTCATTCTCATGAGTGAGCAGTACAAGATCGATTTGGCATGCGACACTAGGTATCAGGTGACAAATACATTGGTGAGTGAAGCTACAACCATGGCAAGCTTGTTGGTTACTCATGTTTACAACTTAACTCCACTTTGTGCGGGTGAGATACCATCAGCAAACAAAACCACGTCGCTGATATCAGCATCATCTGCAACTGGAGCGACACTTGGGTTTAGCGGGTAGCTGACACCAGAGTATGAAAGTGTGTGTTTCGCCGGTGTTGCACCGCCGCCACTGACATTGAAGATCAGATCCTGCCAGCCGTGGTTTTGCGATTTACCTAAGCGTATGTCGCCCTTAACCAGTGTCACTCGGCTATTGAAGCGCCAGTTATCTTGATGGTTTTCGAAAATTAGCAGTGTACAGCCACCAGAACCACACCAATCGAGTTGGGCGAACAGCTCTTCTTTACCGTCGCCGTTGAGGTCGTAGGTTAACCAGCGGTATTTAGTGTCGTCAGGTGAGCTGTTGTTGATCTTAAAGTATTCGCGGATCGCTTGGTCGACTTTTGGATCAAGTTGATCGCTGGAGTTCACCTGCTTTGCGGTTAGATCAACGTTAGTGGTGGTGTTTACTTGTGCTTGCGCACTCTTAGCTTCGAATAGCACCAGACCGCCATTGGCAATCGGATACACCACGTTGCCCACTTTCTCTTTTTCAGCGATTAGCTTGCCATTATCGAGTGTGAAGATGCGCTCGGAGATCAAATATTGTTGCTGGTGGCGAGTCATAACCACTTGTACCTGATTTTGGTTCAGTTGCTGCCAGAAGCCTTGTTCAACAATAGAAGGGTCTCCATTGCTGTATGAATAAGTCGTGATAGCACTGTGGTCATTGTTGAGTTCAAGGTTGATAGAGAACCCTGAGTTTTGCGTTGAGCTAGCGAAGTAGAGTCCGCTCCAGTCCAGCGTTGGATCTTGGTTAGAGACCGTCGCACAGCCATTGTAGTTACTGTCATTGAGGTTAAGCTTGGCATGCCATCCATAGATAGAATCGCTCATGCCGTCGCTACAGCTCTCTTTCGTAAGGTTGAGTTTGCCTTGTGCAGCTTTACCTTCTAATTGGTAGTCACGGCTGCTCGATGTGGTGCGGCTTGATTCAATATCGAGGGTCTGTGGCTGTTCGCCCATCTTGGTGTATTTCAGCTGGTCTTTATCGAAGGTTGCTGACCAGAAGGGTTCATTACCAAATACTCGTGTTGAGCGCAGCGGTTGGACGCAGCGATCTGGGTTCTCTGCGGTTAGGATGTTCACTTGGTCAACCACGAAACGCGCTGTGAAATCTGCGTTATAACCCGTTTGGCTCGGCACGGTTAGGTGACCAATCAGCTCGCCATATAAGGCTTGGTAAGGTCTCGTTGAGAGCCCTTGTGCTTCTAACGCTAACTCTGGAGATAAGTCTAACCAGTATTGTTGTTGGCTACCGCAAGGAGTGAAGGTTCGGCTTTCATGGCCAACCACCACCTGACCACGCATGATGAAGGTTTGCGGTTGAATGCTCAGTGGCTCATCCAAGTTTGCTGGGGGCTGTTCAGGTTGTTGCGGCGTATCAGGTGCCGTAACACAGCCTTGTAGAGCGAACGCGACTAGCCATGTCACTGGGTTTTTCATTACCTTCATGTTATATCTTCCTCGGAGCAACCGTTAATTGGATTTATTATGGCATATTGGTTATTTAAAACAGAACCCGACACCTTCTCTATTCAGACTCTTAGAGTACAAAAAACCTCTTGTTGGGAGGGTGTACGCAACTATCAGGCTCGAAACATGATGCGTGATGACGTCAAGCTTGGCGATCTGGTGATGATATACCACTCATCATGTAAAAAAGTTGGCGTAGCGGGGATCGCTAAAGTAACCAGAGAAGCCTACCCAGACCACTTTCAGTTCGACCCTGAGAGTGATTACTACGATCCTAAGTCTTCACCCGATAACCCACGCTGGATCATGGTGGATGTCGAGTTTGTGCGAGTGACTGAACGCTTGATTCCTTTGGTTACGCTTAAAGCCATGCCTGAACTCTCCGAAATGCCCTTGGTGAAACGCGGTAATCGCTTATCGATCATGCCGGTTACCGAACAAGAGTGGCAGGCAATCTTAAGCAAAGAAGTGTTAGGTTCTCGATAGCGTTAGAGAGAGCTTTTTACGTAAGGTTCAAAAAAGGCAGCCAGTTGGCTGCCTTTTTATTTATTCAGATCTGTTCAACGAGCGAGATTAGAGCAGATGCTTTTCTAGGTAGTGAGCAACGGCATCGTTTGCGTTACTGCCAATCACTTCATTGTCAGGTAGTGCTTTCATCACTTTCTCATGTGATGTACCCATGATTAGACCTTTACCCGCCATAGCCAGCATTTCAGCGTCGTTCATGCCATCACCAAAGGCAACACAGTTATCCAGAGTCAGGTTTAGTGATTTTGCAACAGCGTCTAGAGCGTGGCCTTTAGAGACTTCAGCTGCCATCACTTCCAGACACCAAGGTGTAGAGAAGGCGATGTTCAGTTTGTCGCCAAAAGCATCTCTTAGCTTTTGTTCAAACGTGACGAGATATTCGTGGTCTTGTTCTGGATGTGTGAAGAAGACTTTCGCGATGCCTTCGCTTGGTGCGTTTTCAGCTTCAAAGCGCTTGTAGCTAAAGCCAGACTCACTGTGGAATTTAGCCAACATTTCATCTTCACGGTCTAGTAACCAATCTTCATTCTGGTACATGTGAATAAAGAGGTTTGGATCTTGGCGCACAATATCAATAACTGGCTGAACGAGTTCCTGAGGTACGTTCTGGCTATACATCAGTTGATCGTTTTGGTCATGCACGCGTGCACCGTTTGAAGTGATCATGTACGCCGGAATACCTGCTATCTGACGAATACCCGCCACATCGACGTGGTGACGACCCGTAGCGAAGATGAAGGTATAACCTTGGTCGTGTAATTTCTTAAGCGTTAGCTTGGTAAAGTCGCTTAGCTGATGGTTGGGAGCCAAAAGCGTACCATCTAAATCAGAAGCAACAATTTTCACGGAATCTTTTAGTGCAGGAATACTCATTTAACCCTCATTGCAAAATGCTTAACCAATATTGACGCTAGCCAGCGCTAGAATCGTTTTAACTACAATATCTCTAGGTAGAAATTGTATGCCAAATTCATGCAAGAAAAGAGGGCAAAGCTCACTTACTTCTCTTCCTCTTTAGCGCTTATTTTCTTGGTAGGTTGCTTAGCCTATTAGCTCTAGGCGAAAAACTGATTGATCGCATCCAGTGTTTGATTGCGATATTCATCCTGCTCAAACAACACCTCATGCCTAGAACCCTCAATCAACTTAAACTGACAATCAGAGTTGGTTTTCTTCAGCTTAGAGATGAACTTTACTTGAGCACTGTTACTGACAATCTTTTCATCCCCAGCTTGAATCAATAGCAGAGGGATCTTGATTTGACGAGTTTGTTGAATTGCTTGCTTGGCGGCCATTAACCCTTGCCACACCCAACGCGTGCTTGGTCCACCCACCTGCAAAGATGGAGACTCGTCATATAAGCGGCGGAACCACTGATAGCGAACCTTACTGTGGCTCAGTAAGTTGTTTTCAAAAGGCTTCGAATAATATGCTTGCTGGCCCGGCGCGTAAGTTGGCTTGGCATAAAAAGCGGTAAGCACTTGTCCAACGATCATCGCGATAGGTTTCAGGTACCACTCGGTATTGATACCAAACATCGGAGCGCACAGAGTCACCTTATCAAACGGGTGGTCTGGATGGGTTTGTAGGTAGCGAGTGGCTATGGTGCTGCCCATTGAGTGTGCGAGCAGGTAGCGATTGGAATACTTACTGAGATCAAAACTGGCAATGACGTCAGACATGTCAGATTCATAATCATCAAACTCATGAATGTGACCAATGTCAGAGTCTGTTACCATACGTTCAGACTGGCCTTGACCTTGGTGGTCAAATGAATAAACGTCATAGCCTTGTTGATAAAAATCATAAAAGATTTCTTGGTATTTTTGGCAGCATTCGATACGGCCATTTGAAATCACAATAGCTTTGCTGTGCTTTTCTGAGGTGAGGCTGCACCAGTACAGTTTCTTTTTACCAGACGATGTTAAAAACCCCTCTTTTCTTTGTTGCCAAAGAGCGTTGATCGGGTGTTTAATCGCATGATCGAACTGAGGTTCTTGAGTGTAAGGGAAGGTGGCTTCGCTGTGGTTTTCCATGGGAAATTACCTGAACTGATGCGTGTGAGAGCTTTATTGCTACTAATGTTGTTAGATTAAAGAACTAGTAAGGAAATGCAAATGGATACTCATGTTTGGCTTGCTTATGTTGTCACAGCGATTTTGTTTAGCTTGGCTCCGGGCTCGGGTACCGTTAACTCAATCAGTAATGGGCTTAGCTATGGCACTAAAAAGTCACTCGCATCAATTGTTGGCTTACAGCTTGGTCTTGCGTTTCACATTATGCTGGTGGGCGCGGGTATCGGTGCACTCGTTGCTAAGTCTGCGTTGGCGTTCACCATCATTAAGTGGGTCGGCGTGGTGTACTTACTTTGGTTAGGTATTCAAAAGTGGCGTGATAGCTCGAGCCTAGTAGCATCTGAAGAAAGCTCTACTCTGTCGAGTGGCAAACTGCTGAGAAACGCTGTGCTTATCAACCTAACTAACCCGAAATCAATCGTGTTTTTGGTGGCTTTGTTTCCTCAGTTTATTGACCCTACACAACCTCAAGCACCTCAGTTATTAGTGCTAGGTGTGACGACAGTATTCATTGATAGCGTTGTTATGTTGGGTTACACCTCATTAGCGTCACAAATGGGAAGTTTTATTCGCTCTGATCGCATAATGGGTAAGATAAATAAAATATTTGGTGGTATGTTCATGGGCTGCGGTGCTTTGCTAGCTGCCGCGAAAGCTTAGATTAAGCGACTGAGTTATAGTTAAACCAATCAGAGTTATCAAGAAATGACCGCTACATACGTTGCTCGACAACCTATCTTAAATCGCAAGAGGAATACACTCGGCTATGAGTTGTTATTTCGCGATGGAGAAAAGAATGCGTACCCAGCGCATATTGAGTCTAATCGAGCAACGTATCGTCTGATTGTTGAGAACTTCTTGTCTGTTGGTCTTAACCCTTCTATTCCATCTTCACGCTGCTTTATCAACTTCCCTTATCAAAGTTTGATTCGTCGACTGCCCTTAAGTTTGCCGAAAGATAAGGTGGTGGTAGAGATTCTGGAAACCTGTAAACCAACAGATGAATTGTTGGAAGCGGTTAAAGACCTTTACCAAGCGGGTTACATGATTGCCCTAGATGATTTTACTTCGACCCCAGAATGGGAACGTTTCCTTAAATACACGCATATCGTAAAGCTCGATATTATGCAGATGGGTTTGGATGAAGCGTGTGATTTGGTTAGGGCGCATCAAGGGAAAAAGTTTAGCTTTTTGGCGGAGCGCGTTGAGACCGAACAAGAATTCCAGCAAGCCAAAGAGGCTGGCTTTAAGTTTTTCCAAGGTTACTTTTTCAATAAACCGGAAATCATCAAGAGTAAATACATTAGCCCTGAGCAAGTGATTGCTATGGAGCTGTTTCAAGAAGTGTGTAAGCCCGATGTGGACTTTCAACGGGTGGAGAGCATTGTCGCGAAAGATGTGGCGCTCTCATATAAGCTGCTGCGTTTTGTGAATACTATGTCGCCGCGCCTTGAAGTTACCATCTCTTCTTTTCGTCAGGCTTTGGTATATCTAGGTCAAGAGAAACTGAAAATGTTTGTCTCGTTAGCCGTCGCCTCTTATGTGTCCGATAAAAAGCCTAAAGAGCTGTATGGATTGTCTCTACAGCGTGCTCAGTTTTGTCAGCGTATGTCTCGCTATCAGGCATTTGAAGGGTATAGAGAACAGGCCTTTATGATTGGCTTATTCTCCTTGTTGGATGCTCTGTTGGACTTGTCGTTAGATAACTTAGTCGAGCAGTTGCCGCTGTGTAAAAGTATCAAGGTTGCTCTATTACGTAGAGAAGGGCCATATGGTACCTTGCTCGCACTTGAAGAGAGCTTTGAGCATGCCGATTGGCAACAGATTGATGAGCACTGCGCCGATTTAGGATTAAGCGTGGATCAGGTTAAAACGGAGCTTACTGAAGCGCGCCGTTGGAGCCATACCGTGACCAACAAGCTCTGATATTTCTTCGTTAAACTTTTATGACAATTGAAACGCACGCCTTGACGTGCGTTTTTTTATATCTAAGATATGTGCATATCCATATATGAGTATGTTTTTATGCTTCCTCACCAATTTTTTAAATTACTGTCCGATGAAACGCGAGTGCGTTGCTTAATGTTGATAGTTCGCAATGAGTGCTTATCGGTTGGTGAGTTGACTCAGGCATTGCAAGAAAGTCAGCCAAAGGTTTCACGCCATCTTGCGCAGCTGCGTTCAAACGGTGTTTTGATTGATGTTCGCCAGGGGCAGTGGGTGTTTTACCGCCTGTCACAAGATTTACCAGGTTGGATGCTAAAGTTAATTGACGACCTTATTGCATCGAACTGTTTGAAAACTGAATACCAGCAAGATATTGAGCGCTTAGAGTCGATGAACTCACGCCCAGTATGTTGCGTTTAAATACATTAAAACTTAATGCCGAAATAGTTGTAGTTGCAGCTAGGCGACAAGTGAACTTATCCCTATGAGCATAGTGGCTCTATGTAATTAGGGCGGCCGGCGCTCCGGTAAGTGAACGTAGTCAACAACGCTGCGGCTTCAAATATGAAGGCAATTAACTGAGAGAACAGAAAATGACAGTCAAAGTAGGTATTAATGGTTTTGGTCGTATCGGCCGTCTAGCACTTCGCGCAGCATTCGATTGGGATGAGCTAGAATTTGTTCAAATTAACGATGTTGCTGGCGACACAACAACACTGGCCCACCTTCTAGAATTTGATTCAGTTCAAGGTCGCTTTCACCACGAAGTAACTGCAGAAGGCGATGAGATGATCATTAATGGCCAGCGCATCAAGACCACACAAGAGCGCGACATCGATGTGATCGACTGGTCTGGTTGTGATGTGGTTATCGAAGCGACAGGTGTTCACCGTAAGACCTCTTTCCTAAACAAATACCTAGAGCAGGGCGTGAAACGTGTTGTGGTATCGGCGCCAGTGAAAGAAGAAGGCATCGCAAACATCGTTGTTGGTGTGAATGACAATATCTTCGACCCTGCGGTACACAAAATCGTAACGGCAGCGTCTTGTACAACGAACTGTATCGCGCCAGTGGTTAAGGTGATCAACGAGAAGCTTGGTATCGAGAACGCAGCCTTCACCACTATTCACGATTTAACTAACACGCAAACTATTCTTGATGCGCCGCACAAAGACTTACGCCGCGCACGTGCATGTGGCATGAGTCTTATCCCAACAACGACGGGCAGCGCCAAAGCGATTGTTGAGATCTTCCCTGAGCTAGAAAACCGCATCAACGGCCACGCAGTTCGTGTACCGCTAGCGAACGCTTCTCTGACAGACATCATCTTCGAAGTGAAGCAAGACACCACGGCAGAAGAAGTTAACGCGATGCTGAAAGAAGCGTCTCAGAATGAACTAAAAGGTATTCTTGGCTTTGAAGAGCGTCCACTGGTTTCTATCGATTACAAAGGCGACCAACGCTCAACAATCGTGGATGCACTATCAACGATGTTGGTCGGTAAGCGCATGGTTAAGATCTACGCTTGGTACGACAATGAGATGGGTTACGCAACACGTACCGCTGAGCTTGTTCGTACCGTTGGCCTTGCTTAATAAGAATCTGGAGAAGATATAATGATACATCCAACATGGCAACTAGACCTAGAGCAAGGTGCGCTAGTGCTTACTCCGTGCCCAGGCACAAAAGAAGCAACGCTTGATGCATCACTGGCTCAGCTAAAAGAGCAAGGCGTTGAAGCTATCGTGACAGCACTTGATGACCATGAGCTTGCAAGCAAAGACGTGGCGGCACTTGGTGAAAAAACACGTGCGTTAGGTATGCAATGGTTCCAGATCGAAATTGAAGACGACTGTGCACCGGGTGCTGGTTTTGCTGCGAAGTGGCAAGCAGCTAGCCCTGAGCTACATAACATCGTCGATAACGGCGGCAAGGTTGCAATGCATTGTATGGGCGGCTCTGGTCGCACTGGTTTGTTCGCAGCTCACCTACTGTTAGAAAAAGGCTGGGATTTGAGCAAGGTAGTTCAAGAGGTGCAGGCACTGCGTCCAGGTGCCTTCACTAAACCTATCCAGGTTGAATACATTAATGGCGTAGCGAATAGCTAATAGTCATCAGTGTTAGACAGGGAGCTTTTGGTATCTGGAGTGTTGAACTTATCATGATCCAAAAGCTCTTTTTGTTTAGATTGCAGAGATAGCGTTATGTTTTCAAATCTAAGTAAGAGCGTTCGCCAATACATGTTGGTGACTTTTAACTACTGGAACTTCACCATTACTGATGGTGCACTTCGCATGTTGGTGGTTCTGTATTTTTACGACCTTGGCTACAGTTCGTTAGAAATCGCCTCACTGTTCCTTTTCTATGAATTCTTTGGTGTGGTGACTAACCTAATCGGTGGCTGGTTAGGGGCGCGTCTTGGCCTCAATAAGACCATGAACATTGGGTTAGGCATGCAAGTCGTCGCCTTGGGTATGCTCGCGGTGCCAACGGCAATGCTGACCATTCCTTGGGTCATGGCGGCGCAAGCCTTGTCTGGTATCGCTAAAGACCTCAATAAGATGAGTGCCAAGAGCTCAATTAAGACTCTGGTTCCT
Organism: Vibrio sp. 10N.261.52.C11; assembly: GCF_041471405.1. Taxonomy (NCBI): domain Bacteria; kingdom Pseudomonadati; phylum Pseudomonadota; class Gammaproteobacteria; order Vibrionales; family Vibrionaceae; genus Vibrio; species Vibrio sp. 10N.261.52.C11. Next base: position 15,441 of record NZ_JBFROI010000074.1, on the reverse strand, counting down.
GATGAACAACAAGGCGCGCTTTATAAGTGGATTGCGATTCTGACCGGATCTAAGAATGCGCTTAAAGGGGCAGGCTTCTTTATTGGTGGTTTACTGCTTTCAACGATTGGCTTCCAATACGCCGTGCTCGCGATGGCAGCCGTGTTGGCATTGGTCTTCGTTGGCAGTGTGTTGAGCTTAGAAGCGGACATGGGCAAAGCGAAAACCAAGCCTAAGTTCAAACAGATCTTCTCTAAGTCTGAATCCATCAACATCCTATCCGCAGCACGTATGTTCCTGTTTGGCGCTCGTGATGTGTGGTTTGTGATTGCTTTGCCGATTTACCTAGGCAGTGTGTTTGGTTGGGATCACTCATGGGTTGGCGGTTTCTTAGCTGCTTGGACTATCGCTTATGGCTTTGTACAGGGCATAGCGCCGAAGATTACTGGTAAAGCTCAAGGTAAGGTGCCAGATGGCCATGCCGCGCTGTTATGGGCTGGTGCGCTGGCTATAGTGACCGCTGCTATCGCTTATGCGGTACAGATTGGCTGGCAACCCGAGTTAGTTATTATCGGTGGCTTGATGGTGTTTGGTGTCATCTTTGCGGTGAACTCATCACTTCACTCATATTTGATTGTGAGTTATGCGAAAGGCGATGGCGTTTCTCTTGATGTCGGTTTCTACTACATGGCAAACGCGATGGGCCGTTTGATTGGCACGATATTGTCGGGCTTGGTATTCCAAATGGCAGGTTTGTCTGCGTGTCTGTGGGTTTCCTTCGCATTCTTGGCGATAACGACGGTGATCTCTCTGCGTTTACCGAAAGTGCCGCAAATTTCAGCGGCATAAGCTTCAGCCACATGAGCCTCATTTGTGAGAGCTCAAGTCGCAGAAGCTAGAGTCGTATGAGCTAAATTCGCGATAAGTATCTCCTTTAACACTAAGCTGACTTGGTATTTATTCCGGTCAGCTTTTTTATTGCTATAGTAGAATGATTGAATATTAATCAGGCATTTACATGAAGCAGCGAATTCTCTTTTTTGATTTAGCACGATGTGTCGCGGCCGTAGCGGTTATCGCGATTCATGTTTTGGCGCCTTATCGCAATGAGTTGGGCACTATTCCTTTCGGTGAATGGCTTACTGCCATTACGGTAAACGGTTTCAGCCGCTGGGCAGTACCTGTGTTCATTTTGATTACTGGCGCACTGATGCTCAGTGATCAGCGCCCGTTTGACGCCAAATACTACCTCAAGCGTCGTTTGGGCAAGGTACTGATACCTTTCATTGTCTGGTCGCTTTTCTATACCTATCTGTCGGGCTGGTCGGCAATGGGCTTTGATGCCGACGTCAGTTGGGACGTGTTGCTTAATAGCTACCATCATTACACCTATTACCACCTTGGTTTCTTCTATTACTTCATCCCACTCTATTTTGTGATTCCGTTCTTGCAGATCATGGTTAGAAAGTACGGTGATAGATCGGTCTATGCCTTTACGGCGGTATGGTTGTTCACAACATTGCTGTTCTTACTGAAAATCGATGGCCCTTGGAGTCACGAATTGTGGTTGTACACCGGTTACTTACCATTGGGTTACTTGCTGTATAAGATTGTGCCACTTAACAAGATGACCGTTGGCGTGAGTGTGTTACTGGGTGGGCTAGCGTTACTAACCACGGTTTACATGGTGGTTGATGCAAGCTTGGTAGCAGAAGAGTACACGGTAGGGCGCTGGCTATCTTACAAAACGTTGAATACCGTATTAGCCGCGAGCATGGTGTTCATGGTATGCCGTTACTATGGTGAAGGCCTGTCTGAGAAGAGTAACCAAGTGGTTGGCTTTATCAGTAAGCACAGCTTAGGTATTTACCTGCTGCACCCGATTTTCTTGTGGCCGATGAAAGAGTTTGGTTGGTACCAAGGACATCCGGCATGGGTTATTCCATTATGGATTGTGATCAGCGGAGCTGGCGCATTATGGATGAGCTGGTTGGTGTCTAAGTCAGAGAAAACGCGTTGGTTATTGCCTTAGCGGTGATTGCTAAGGCTTTCTGATGGATTGCTTAGGGACGACAGTTGAAGCGGCTGACGTTTAGCGCTTCAACGCAAAGTGTAAGAACTTATCGCCTTGGTAGGTTAAGGTTCCTTTGTCGCCAGGGTTAAGGGCGTGGAAATAGTGGATGCCGACTTGGAATTCTCGCTTCGGACCTACCACACCACGTTGAACGTAAATCCAGTACTCTTGATCTTCTTGGCCAGGTTCTGCGTCAGGAAGGTCGATGGATTGTTTGTCTAACACCGTGACATTCACTTTCTTCTCTGGCGCATTTTCACCTTGCGAGTGTTTTCGATAGAAACCAATAAATACCCAAGCCGCTAGAGCAGCGAGAGCAAAGATGGCAAAAAAGAGTGAATTAGGCATATAACCTCCATGTAGTCGTGATGGTTATTCTAGTCTTTCAAGCAATAGGGATATGTGTTTAAAGCCGTTATTCGTGAACTGTTGTAAGCCAAGCTGATTATTTTTCGGCAGACATCACATTTAATGGTCAGTTTGGGATAAAGCATTGTTATTTATTGTCTCTTTCTCTCGTAAATAACAGTGATTTTGTATAAGAATAGGGAAATGCTCGACTAGAATTATAGTGTGGAGTGGGAGGGCTAAGATGACCGATATTGAAAAAGTGGTGACAAGAACTCGCAATATAGAGAAATTATTGAGGCTTCAATATCATGCCGAAGGCGAAGGATTGCATGAGCTTGTGACAAGCTGTGAAGAAAGGCTACCGCACGATATGGTAAGTAAGCTGCGTTATATCGCAACGTGTCGTAACAAGGTAGTCAATGAGCATGACGCTCAGTTGGAAGACCAACATAAGTTCATCATGATGTGTAACGACTGTGAGAAGGAGCTGACTCCACGTAGTGGTCGTTTTATCTGGCGAGTTGCGATCTTACTGATGATGGCAATGACTTTAGCTGCCGCAGGTTTCTATTATGCGAACTGGGATGTGCTAACACTGCATCTGTTTTCGAAGTGAAAAAATTGAACAAAAAAAGGGACGCTCATGGCGTCCCTTTTTTTATCTGTAACTTGCTTAGTACATCATCGGTAGTGTCATTAGACCTACAACTACCGCGATCATTACAAGTCCTTGTCTTTGCGAAGATGAAATCATAACACTACTCCTAAATTTGGTTGTCTCTCGCTATGTTTTAAAGAATAGCACTACTTATGGCCTTAGATCAAGAATTACTTTCGAAAGCTTTAAAAGTAGCAGAAAACTATGAGTTTTTGGCTTGTTTGGCAGTGTTTAACTGTGTTTTATGGTGTGTTCTTAATTTGTTCGTTGTGATTTATGTTTGTTCTAATTTGATTTAACTTGTTGTTTTGTAATGGTTGTTTTGTGTAATTTATATTGTTAAAGGTTGTTAAACTGTATTAATAGAGGTTGGTGGTGGCTAGGTTGGTTTTGGTTGGTTTTTTAAGTTTTCGGCTTGGTTTTTGTGGCGATTTTTACCGGAGGCTTGAAATAACCTGACAAAACTGGGCGTTAAAAAAGAAAACTGGCTACTTTACAAGTCTAGGCTTGGTTGGCGTTTTTATTTTCCTATTAATCTTGAGTTTGTTTATTTAAGTTATTGTTATTATTTACTTTAAATGTGGTTATTTTAATTTTTTAAGTGTGGTATTTTACGGAATTAGGCCGGTTTTGGTGGGGTCGATAGGTTAGAATTGGCCAAAATTCAAGTATGGCGACTCTAATGCCAGTTTGAATGGGTTTTATGATGATTCGTTCTAGTTTTAAACGAATGGCAATTGTCATGGTGGTAATTGTTACGACTTCAATCTAAAGAGACTCTTTTTAGTGGAAGCGTAATCAAGATCCAATTTTGAGGGGCTGAGGCTTTACATCAACACTCGTGTGCCTAGACTGGCGACGATTTAAAGCAATAGGGCAAGTGGTATGTGGAGTTGGTTAGCGGTTTCCTTATCTGGTATCGGAGCAATAGCAGGAACGAAACATGGACATATCGGTCAGGCCTTATCGTATAAGGTATTTACCTTTGTATTATTAGCGACAATTGCTTTAACTCAGTCGGTTGTGGCTGACTTTACCTATTGGATAGTTGCGGGGTTGGCTATCTCTGCGATCGCAGATGTGCTTCATACTCTCACTCAAAAACGCCCTCTGCATTTTGTCTGCTTCTTATTGGCTCAACTCTGTTACAGCAAAGCTTTTTGGTTACAGCTATCAGGTGAAATGGTTTGGTGGTTGTTCGCGCTGTTATTGGCAGCTTGCGTTGTTGCTTTCTTTTTACTGCTGCCACGCTTAGACAAACTCGTTTTTCCCGTGGTCATCATGGGCATTGTGCTTATTCAGTTAGCATGGGCTTCTGGTGAGGTTTGGCTTCTGGATCCTCAGTTATCACACGCGGTCGGTTTTGCTGGCTGTAGCGTGCTGCTCCTTTCAGCATTGGCGTACGCGCTAAATTTCTATCGTAGCCCAATTAAGGGTGCCTACTTTTGGGTGACGGGCAGCTACTTTCTGGCGCACGCTCTCATTGTTGCTTCCCTTACCATTTAGAGTAGAGCTCGCTTAACTCTGAGCTACATCAAGGCAGCTCAGATGAAAGTAGGTACTCTACGTCTACTTCATTAAACATGAGATAGAGTTATGACTACCGAAATTCATGCACACAACGTTTTAAACCTACTGAGTGAAAAGCCACTGACTCGTGAAGAGTTGACGCAAGAACTCGCTCAAACTTATGGCGCAGAAGCGCGTTTTCATACGTGTAAGCTGAACGGTCTGGATTTAGATGGATTGCTGAAGTTTTTCCTGAAGATGGAAAAGGTCGTGGTTATTGATGACAAGCTTTGCACTAATCGCGAACGTGTGTGTAACCACTAATTCCCAGAGATTTGGTTTTTAGAGCCTTTTGGCTTTTATCGATAAGAAGAGTGGATGCGACGTTTCGGCTTCACTCTTTAAATTCTCTTTTTCCTTTTTCCTTTCTATTTGCTCTCGCAAAATTCCCTTCTAATTACATAAGTTAATCCTTTTATTACTGCGTTCGAAAATCAATGTTGAGGCTGCTATACTCCGCGCACTTACGCTTTTCGAGACAAACTTATGGAAATTTTATCTGCAGCAACCATGCTGTTTCTTATTATGGACCCGCTTGGCAATCTACCAATCGTGCTCTCTATCCTTAAGCATATTGATCCGAAGCGTCGCCGTATTGTTCTTGTTCGTGAACTGATGTTTGCGCTGGTTATCCTGCTGTTGTTCTTGTTTGCTGGTCAAAGCATCATGAACTTCCTGCACGTGCAGCCTGAAACCTTGAGTATCTCTGGCGGTATTATTCTATTCATCATCGCGATTAAGATGATTTTCCCAAGTGCGGGTAGTATTACTGGCCTCGCGGCGGGTGAAGAACCGTTTATTGTGCCGATGGCGATCCCAATGATTGCTGGCCCTTCAGTGATTGCGGCATTGATTCTGTTGTCGACACAGCACCCTGACAATATGTTAGAGCTTTCAGGCGCAGTGATGCTGGCTTGGGGTGCTACCTTCTTTATTCTGATGTTTAATGGCTTCTTCCTGCGAGTGCTGGGAGAGAGAGGTCTTAAAGCCATCGAACGCTTGATGGGCTTGTTGTTGGTTATGCTGTCGACGCAAATGTTCCTCGATGGTGTGAAAGGCTACATGGGCTAACATCAATATCATTGCTGAATAAAAAAACGCCGCTTAAATGAGCGGCGTTTTTGTCTCTACTGTTTCTGTCATGATGTTTTCTGTAGCTAAGCGTTTTATATCTGGGCTTAAGCTCGATTACATCATGTGTTTGCGTCGGATATCGAGTAAGGCGAAGACACCGAAAATCAATATTGACCACTTCTCCCAACGTGACATCTCGATCTTATCGCCGAATGCACCGATGAAAATCAGCATCTGCAGGCCGTGCATGAAGAACAAGAATGCGGTCATGATATAAAGCGCAATCGCAGCATTACCCGGAAACGGGTAGAAAATATTTACGATTAAGATAAACCAAACAAAGGCGATGGCTGCTTTTGCTAGTGGAAGCAAGAACTTCATTCAATAACTCCTATTCTTCAGTGATTCGATTGAACAGTCGGTAGCTTGACTGTCCGGTGGTCTTGTCGCGATGCAATTCCCAGTTCTCTGGCATAGCTTCGAGTTTCAGTTCTTTCTCTGTCTCGACGTAAATGATGGCATTGTCTGCAAGCCAACCGTTACTCTCAAGCAGTTGTACTGTTTCTGCCAGTAAGCCTTGACGAAATGGTGGATCAAGGAAAACCATATCGTAAGGCGTGCCCGGTTTCTTAAGGAAAGAGATAGCATCAGTATTCACGACATTAATGTTGTCTGCCTTGAGCTCTTTCGCGTTATCAGAAAGCTGTTTAGCCGCCTTTTGATTCATTTCGAGCAGTGTCACCATTTTGGCTTGGCGAGAAGCTGCTTCAAAACCTAGACCGCCAGAACCGGCAAATACATCCAAGCAAGTTGAATGTGGGATATCTTGAGCCACCCAGTTAAAGAGTGTTTCTTTTACTCGGTCAATGGTTGGGCGTAATCCTTCTAAATCATGAACAGGCAGCTTTCTACCTCTCCATGAGCCACTAATAATTCGAACAAAGCCTCCGGATGGCTTTTTTTGTGATGTGTTTTGCTGGCGACGTCTTACCATAGATTTTTTGACCGCTAATAAAGTGATACTATACCGAGCCCAATTTAAGTGGGTTCGTGTATTAAATAAATTTGCAATGACAAAGTGTATCAAGCTAAAAGCAAACTTATCACTGCTTTGTCATTTTTCTTTACTATTCGTTTGTACAAGCTTGTATTGTATAACAATAGCAAAGAGTCGACGTGTATTAAGTCAATACAGCTAATTAGTAGATCTAGGAAACTCCTCTGATGACGGAAAAAAAGAAGCGCGGATTATTATCGTGGCTTGGTTTTGGTGAAGAAGAACAAAGCCCAAAAACTCAGAATGAAGCGAACGTAGAAAGCGTTGAAGATCAAACTGAAGTTGAATCACAAGTTGAGGCTGAACAGGTCGCGCCTGAAGCTGAACAAGTTAAGCCAACTGAATCTGAGCAAGCGCTTGAAGAAGCTCAACAAGAGCAGCAACCTGTCGCAGCAGAAGCAGAAGCAGAA
>NZ_JBFROI010000074.1:0-7526 GCF_041471405.1 Vibrio sp. 10N.261.52.C11 | reverse complement strand
AGCAGAAGCAGAAGCAGAACAGGAAGAAGTGGCAGTTCCTCAAGCTAAGGTTGAAGAAGTACAAGAGAAGCCGACAGAAAGCTTCTTTGCTCGTCTTAAGCGCAGCCTAAGCCGCACTAAAGCAAACATCGGTGCTGGTTTCTTTGGTCTGTTCAAAGGCAAGCAAATCGATGAAGACCTGTTTGAAGAGCTAGAAGAGCAACTTCTGATTGCTGACGTGGGTATGAATACCACGGTTAAGATCATTGAAAACCTGACAGAAAAAGCATCTCGCAATGACCTAAAAGACGGTGAAGCGCTTTATGGTCTGCTCAAAGAAGAGATGGCAGACATCTTAAGCCAAGTGGAACAGCCACTGGTTGTTGATACCACTAAAACACCTTACGTTATCTTAATGGTGGGTGTGAACGGTGTAGGTAAGACAACTACGATCGGTAAGCTGGCGAAACAATTCCAAAATGAAGGCAAGAAAGTGATGCTAGCAGCGGGTGATACCTTCCGTGCTGCAGCCGTTGAACAGCTTCAGGTTTGGGGTCAGCGTAACGATGTGCCAGTTATCGCTCAACACACTGGTGCGGACAGTGCGTCTGTTATCTACGATGCGATTGAAGCAGCGAAGGCTCGTGGTGTTGATGTTGTGATTGCTGATACAGCCGGTCGTTTGCAGAACAAGAGCAACCTGATGGAAGAGCTACGCAAGATCGTTCGTGTAATGAAGAAGATTGATGACTCTGCGCCACACGAAATCATGCTAACGCTCGATGCAGGTACAGGTCAGAACGCTATCAGCCAAGCGAAGTTGTTCAGTGAAGTGGCTCCAGTTACGGGTATTACACTGACTAAGCTAGATGGTACGGCGAAAGGTGGTGTAATTTTCTCAATTGCTGACCAGTTCCAGATTCCAATCCGCTACATTGGTGTGGGTGAAGGTATTGATGACCTGCGTCCATTTGAATCTAAAGACTTCATTGAAGCACTATTTAGCCGCGAAGAGTAACGCGAGTAGCAAAGTGGTTTATCCTTAATCTGCTACCGTTTTTAAATTTGATATTAGTGATCGTAAGAGGAATTTTCGGTGATCAAATTTCAGCAAGTGAGTAAAGCCTACCGAGGTGGAAGACAAGCGCTCCAAAAAGTGGACTTTCACCTGAAACGTGGAGAGATGGCTTTTTTGGGTGGGCACTCTGGGGCTGGTAAAAGTACCTTGCTGAAGTTGATCTGCGCGATAGAGCGTCCAACTGATGGACGTGTCTGGTTCAACGATCACGATATCACTCGTATCCCAGCCAAAGACATTCCTTTCTTACGCCGTAATATTGGGATTGTTTTTCAAGACCATCGCCTGCTGATGGACCGTTCGATTTTCGATAACGTCGCTCTGCCTATGCGTATTGAATCTATTTCTGAAAACGAAATAAAACGCCGAGTCAGTGCTGCGTTGGATAAAACCGGTTTATTAGATAAAGCCCGTTGTTTGCCAAGCCAACTTTCTGGTGGTGAACAACAACGCGTGGGTATTGCTCGCGCCGTGGTTAACCGTCCAACTCTGCTTTTAGCCGATGAGCCTACCGGTAATCTAGACCCTGAATTATCTAACCGTGTGTTGCGATTATTTGAAGAATTCAACCGCGCAGGTGTGACGATCATCCTAGCGACGCATGATATCGGGTTAGTGAACACTCGCCCTCAGTACCGCCATCTTGAATTAAACCAAGGATTTTTGAGTGAGGTTGAAGACTATGGCCGCGAATAAGCGCATCAAAAAACCTCAATCTAATCGAGCAGCAAACCGCGCTTCAAGCGACGGCTTCTTTGTTGTTCACTGGAAACAAGCCAAGTCATCGTTCTCGCAAATGTGGCAGCGCCCGTTAGGCAACTTACTGACCCTTGCGGTGATCTCTATGGCGTTGGCGATGCCAGCTTGTTTGTACCTATTAGGTAAAAATGTAGGGGAAGTGGCGCAAGATGTCACTAGCCCGTCACAAATAAGTGCTTATGTAGAGGATGGTATTCCTGAGCCACGAGTAATGGTGCTTAAGGATGAAATCGAAAGTTGGGATCAAGTTGAGCTCGTGGAGTACATTTCTCCGCAGCAAGGGCTTGCAGACCTCAGCCAGTATTCTGGTTTTGAAGACGCCCTAACCATTCTCGACGATTATTCACTGCCAGGTGTGCTGGTGATTACGCCAAGCGTGCACAGCGATACCTTAATTAAAGAGCTGGCAGGCACAGTTAAACAACAAGAATTAGTGACCGATGTTCGCCTAGACGAAGATTGGTTAGCGCGATTAGATGCGATCAAAGCATTAGCGGCTGTCATCGTGATTACCTTAACGGTATTGATGCTGGGCGCGGTATTTCTGATTATCGGCAATACACTACGATTTAATGTGTTGGCGCATAAAGAAGAGATTCAAACCATGAAGCTGATTGGTGCGACCGACAGCTACATTCTTCGACCATACCTTTATGCTGGGATGTGGTTTGGCGTTTTAGGTTCGATTAGCGCTTGGGTAATGACGGCATTGATTACCGTATTGCTGAACAGCGCGGTGGATGATTTGGCTCAGCTATACGACAGCCACTTCCGTTTAATTGGCCTGAGTTGGGATGAATCTTTACTGCTTTTGATCGTCGGAACTCTGCTTGGTAGTGTGGCTGCAAAGCTTTCTGCACAGCGTCACCTAAAAGAAATTGAACCAGTTTAGGTGAATAGAGTCATATTTAGACGAAAAATAGGCACTTCTTAACCAGTTTTTGCCTTGTATAGACGAATTGATTATGCATAATTACTTCCCCCTCCTTGAAACCTGTTCATTTTAGGTTCAAGATTGTAGGGTTTTAATAGATGTATTACTCCAGATCAGAGATTGATGAGGAACCGAATGGCAAACCAAGCGTATCAAATGGCTTTAGTCACACAAGATAGTTTAGATAGCTATATCCGCTCAGCGAACAGCTACCCTATGCTGACTCCTGAAGAGGAACGTGGACTTGCAGAGCGATTACATTACAAAGGTGAGATCGACGCTGCGAAAGGCTTGATCCTTTCCCACCTAAGATTCGTGGTGCACGTTGCAAGAGGCTACTCTGGCTACGGGCTACCAATGGCTGATCTCGTCCAAGAAGGTAACATCGGCTTGATGAAGGCTGTTAAGCGCTTCAATCCAGAAGTTGGTGTTCGTCTCGTCTCGTTTGCTGTTCACTGGATCAAAGCTGAAATCCATGAATACGTTCTACGTAACTGGCGTATCGTTAAAATTGCGACCACTAAGGCACAGCGTAAACTGTTCTTTAACCTTCGTAAGTCTAAAAAGCGTTTGGGTTGGTTCAATAACGGTGAAGTTGAGACGGTTGCTCGTGAACTGGGTGTTGAGCCTTCAGAAGTTCGTGAGATGGAATCTCGCTTAGCAGCACAAGATGCGACGTTTGAAGCGCCTATGGACGATGACGATGGCGGTTCTGCTTACACTGCTCCAGTTTACTACCTAGAAGACAAGGCGTCAGACGTTGCTGAGACGGTTGAAGCGGCTAACTGGGAGTCACACACCAATAATCGCCTAGGGCTAGCACTAGCAAGCTTAGACGAGCGTAGCCAACACATTGTTCGCTCACGTTGGTTAGACGACAACAAGGCAACCCTGCAAGACTTAGCGGATACCTACAGTATCTCAGCTGAGCGTGTTCGCCAGTTAGAAAAGAATGCGATGAAGAAATTGAAACAAGCCGTTGGTGATTTCTAATAGCATCTAGTTTCTATTAGCTTCTACTTTCTAGTAGAGCTAACAAATAGCTGAATTTTGAAAAGGCCGAGATCGAGAGATCTCGGCCTTTTTGTTTTGGATCGATTTCTCAACTTTTGCGATCGAAATTTGCAAAATGATTTTGTGGATAACTCTGTGAGAAGTTTATTCGTCAGCTATCTAAAAGCAGTGTGTAGTAAGGCTTTGACGGGGTTTTTCGAGTGGGGATATGTTTCAGTTAACCCACAGTTAGATCAGGATCATTACTACATGTTGTGGATCTATTTTTGAAAAGACACTTTATTCACGCAATTCACAGATTTATCCACAAATGGTGTAAAAGTGATCGCTGGTGGATAACCTTATTAAGTGGATGTGAATGTTAGCCTTGGGATAGGTTACAATGGCAGCAAAGTAAATCAGTATAAAAAGAGAAAGTCATGGACCAGTTTAAACATATCGATGTTAAAGGCGCTCAAGCCCTCATCGAACAAGGCGAAGCTCGACTTGTCGATATACGTGACCCGCAGTCTTTTGCGGTTGCCCACCCAAAAACAGCCTACCACCTGACTAACGATACGATGGTGTCATTCATGGATGAGGTTGAGTTCGAACAACCTATCTTAGTGATGTGCTACCACGGCATCAGTAGCCAAGGTGCGGCACAATATTTAGTGAACCAAGGCTTTGAAGAGGTATATAGTGTTGATGGTGGTTTCGAAGCTTGGCATCGTGCTGAACTTCCAGTGATCGCAGGTTAATGACTTTCATCACCTGAACCGCCTCAAGCATCCCTCATAGAATGAATAGGAAGTAACAATGATTAGATTGATGGTGTTAGACAATCCACGTCTTGCTCAAGCATTTATTGATTATATGGCCTCTCGTCAGATCCCTATTCAGATGTCTCCAGAGGGAGAAGGGCGTTTTGCTCTTTGGCTTCTTGATGGCCAATTTCAGGTTGAAACCGAAGCTGAGCTGAATCGTTTTCTGGCTGAGCCCAATCATAAGCGCTATCAAGCTGCATCTTGGGACATGGCAGAGACCAGAAAGAGCAACTTCCATTACCACACGCCAAGCTTCATGGGCATGATCAAAGCCAAAGCAGGCCCAGTGACACTAAGCCTGATGTTGGTGTGTGTGGTGATTTTTGCGCTGCAACAGATCGGTTTTGGCCAAGCTATTTTCAATGCCCTACATTTCCCAGCGGTGGATGGACAGCAATGGCAGCTGTGGCGTTGGTTGAGTCATGCCGTTCTACATTTCTCTGTTATGCACATCGCATTTAATATTTTGTGGTGGTGGCAGCTAGGTGGAGACATTGAGAAGAAACTTGGCAGCCTCAAGCTACTTCAGATCTTTGCTGTCTCTTCTGCGCTTTCAGGTGCTGGGCAGTATTGGGTTGAAGGGGCGAACTTCGGTGGTTTGTCTGGTGTTGTGTATGCCTTGGTTGGTTACTTATGGGTGGTTGGTGCGAAGGCGCCACAACTTGGTTTAGGTATCCCAAGACAGATTGTCGGCTTTATGTTGGTGTGGTTGGTGCTTGGGTACATGCAGCCATTTATGGCTATCGCCAATACGGCGCATTTAGCTGGTCTAGCCGCTGGTGTGATTATTGGCTTTATCGATGCGATGAAAGCACCAAGCTCGGCAAGAAGCTAATTCATATCTTCTAATGAGTAGCCAAACGATAGAGACAAAAAAAGCGGCCAGATGAGCCGCTTTTTTATTGGGATTCGTTTTACATCATTACTGATAAAAGTATTTGGTAAACAGTAAGTCAGCAATCAGGGTTTTACCTGTCTCTGGAAGCAAAATCTTGTTGAGGTGTTCAACTAAGGATTTTCTTAAGTCTTCACGGCCAGATAGAGATTTAATGGTTTCTTCGTTTTGTTTGCCAAGCAATTCAATCACCGCATCGCGAATCAGTGGTTGGTGATGCTCAATAGCGGCCAAGTCGTTACTATTTGCCACCATGATGTCGAGGCGAACCTGAATGTAGCCCAGTTTTTTACCTTTAGTGTAAAAATTGGTGGTCAGGTCTGGCTCTAGCGTGAAGTAGGCGAGTTTAGCTGCCGACTCCTCTTCAGCGAAACTTGATGCTGAAAAGAGTAGGGTAATCGCAAGAAATATTTGGGCTACATAACGTTTGTGCATATTTGTGACTTTTCTTTAGTTTATTCGCGATATTCGAAACGCATTAGTCTTGTTACAATGAGCGGTCTAAATCTAAATACGTTTACAATTCGAAGAACGCTTTAATTTTGTTCGAAAGTTGAAGCTTTATTGTACGTGTAAAGTCACCTATTGAATACTAGTATGAATCAGCCAATATCGCTGTATCTTAATTCGTTAATGAATGTAGATTGGCAAAGTACAGAAACATTTGATTTTCCTAATGAAACCACCAAAGAGTGGCTGATGGAGCAAGGTTCTCTTTCCCGCAAGTTGGGGAAGTGCTGTCAGCACCTGTCTGTTGAGTTGCTTCATAATCAAGTTGTAGAACGCTCAATGCTGCAACAAGACGAGGAACATCTTTTATCATCGTTTGATTGCTTACTGCGTAAAGTGATTTTAAAGGGTGATGACGAACCGTGGGTGTTAGGTCGAACCTTGATTCCCCGAGTCACATTAGAAGATCATCAGCACTCAGACCTTTCTCAACAAGGTAATGTCCCGCTTGGATTGACCGTTTTTAGTGCTGAGAACGTGGAGCGAGATGCGCTGCAAGTTGGTTGGGTTATCGCAGGCGATGAGCGATTACTCGCGCGTCGTTCTCGATTATGGATGAACCATAAACCGATGCTTGTGGCAGAACTGTTTTTACCAACATCACCCATTTACTCTAAGGAGAGTGTGTAAATGCTTGCCACCAAAGCGAAGGCGTATTGGCAATTAACGCGAATGAATCGCCCGATTGGTACCCTATTACTCCTTTGGCCGACCTTGTGGTCACTGATTATCGCCGCACAAGGTATGCCTGATTTTGATGTCTTGGTTGTTTTTGTACTCGGCGTGGTGTTGATGCGTTCAGCTGGCTGTGTGATCAATGACTTTGCGGACCGTAAAGTAGATGGTCATGTTAAACGTACCAAGCAGCGTCCACTGCCGTCTGGTTTGGTTTCCAGTAAGGAAGCGATTCTGCTCTTTTTAGTGCTAGCCGTAGTTTCATTCTTGCTGGTACTCACCATGAATCCACTGACCATTAAGCTCTCATTTATTGGTGTGGGTCTGGCGTTCATTTACCCTTTCATGAAGCGTTTTACGCATCTTCCACAGTTGTTTCTTGGCTTAGCGTTTAGTTGGGCGATACCAATGGCTTGGGCTGCACAAACCAATGAACTACCAAGTATTGTGTGGTTTATCTTCGTTATTAATGCTTTGTGGACGGTTGCTTACGACACGCAATATGCGATGGTAGACCGAGATGATGACCTGAAGATTGGTATTAAATCGACGGCTATTTTATTTGGTCGCTTCGATAAGCTTATCGTCGGCTCTTTGCAACTTGTTACTCTAGCGATGCTGATTGTGTTAGGTATGCACTACCAATTGGGTGATACTTTCTATTGGGCATTGTTAGCCGCAGGCAGCTTGTTTGTGTACCAACAACATTTGATGCGGCATCGTGACCGAGACTTATGTTTTCAAGCTTTTCTAAATAACAACTATGTTGGCATGGCCGTAACGGTCGGTTTGTTCGTTACCTTCTGGTAAGCATCAGTTTTTATCAAACGAATATTCAAGAAAAAGGCACCCAGTGGGTTAATGCCGTTCACTTAA
>NZ_JBFROI010000073.1:0-41019 GCF_041471405.1 Vibrio sp. 10N.261.52.C11 | reverse complement strand
GAAATACGCGAAACGGGGTAGTTCTATCTTTAAATTTAATTACGCAACAAAGCCACTTAACACGGTAAAATCAAAGAAACCCAGAATGCCGAATGTAGCAAATCGTGTTGATGTATTTGTTATATTTTTCCCCACATAAAATGTTGCGACGCGATAAACGTAATACTGCCCGCATAAAGTGAATATGCAATCCCATCAGTTATAGACACCGATTCAATTGAATAAAAATCGGGAAAGTAGAGTTCATGATATCGATCTATATCCCCTTTAACTCTATAAAACTTATTTCCCAAATTTGGAACATCTCTAAGGTTAAACATTTCGAGAGCATTTTCTTTTATCGCCAATTCAAGACGTTCCTCTAACGACTTTAGCGTTCCTCGTTTCTCTTCATGCAAACATCTAAATTCTGCCAAACAATCTAAAGTCTCTTCAAATATTTTAGATTCTTTTTCATTTGGAATTCTTTCATACAGTTCCGTCAGGCTATCCCAAAATAATACTGAAGAGTTTATATATTCTTCAGCCGTCTCTGGCTTAGCCTCTTTTTTTAAAAACGAGAATATTGATTTTCCTTTTTTACTCCCATTATATTGAGAAACGTTTTCCTTAATGAACTTAAGAGTCCTAATTCTACTCGTTAGATTTAAGCCTGTCTGGTATGTCAATTCTTTATCATATGCTTCTCTAACAACTACTGTCGAACTATGAAAACAATGCCTCAGATACCGAGATGACCCTCTGCTAACATCATACCTATCAAATATCTCACCTATATTCGTATTAGCTTTCAGTGCAGAGGACGACAGTTCCTTTACGATTTTTTCGAACTCTTGATTCACCTCATTCAATAAAACCACATACTTTTGGCTTGCCTCAATTAAAGCTACATTTGCCCCTAATTTTAAATGTTCCTGTGAAATTTCATTCATTAGCTTCGATGTAGATAATGATGAATTTACTGCATGCCTATAAGCTAAAAATGCAACAATCATGCTAAGTAATGCTAATATTTCAGATAGATTCATTTCTAGTTAAACTCCAAAGTATGAGAAAAATATAACATCTTAATATCGTGCAAGCACGAATTCACACTTTCAGCATATCCCAAACCCATTACTTAACCAACTGAAAAATAAGAATATAATACAGTATAAATCCGATTTTTCAGGTGCAAACCGTGCAAACACATTGCTTCCTATTCAAGGCACGTTATCACTGAAGAACTTCCATTTAGTTATCGACTATTCAATAGCTTAGAAACACTTAAACAACGTATTCGTGCGTAGCTGTGTTTGAAGATCAGTCTCTAGTGGTCTAGTGGGTTAGAAATTTGGGGACAAAGTTAGAACTTTAGGCATGAGGAAAAGTAAGGCAAGTTCCTGAGTTTGAACCTGAGTTCAATCCCTATCTGGCTCATTTTGGGGCATTTTCGAGCTAGAAAATGCCGTGTGTTAAAATTCAGATTGTGACGATTTTGGACAAAAATGAGTTTCAGGAATTCTAATATTAGTGATTCATGAATAACTTTTTATAAGGCAAATTTGCCAATTAATACGCCTTTGTACAGTGCGCACTTTATCTGATTATGTTTAATGGTCCATATATCACTAATTCATTGCAACCTCTTGTATTTAGAGGTTTTGTCTCTGAAGTATCGCGAAATGAGTAAGAATTACATTTTTCGAGAGTTAGAGTGCCAAATGACCAAGGAAGAAGTCGCTGAACTGTGTTTTAAAACTGTGAGAACAGTCACAAGTTGGGATTAAGACTTCAACACATTTACTTGGTCTTGCTAGGGCGATAGCAAATATAAAGAGAAAAACTTTATGAATATACTAATCTAGCGTTACAAAAAAGAAACCCAACGCAACGATGGAATAAAATTCGAAGCGTTGGGAATCACTCATGAATTTCTAGTTATATGTGTACTAAAATTTAGTAAAATCTAGAAGTGTTGGAACTTTCAAGATTCCAGATTGGATTATTCCTATTATTGCGAGTAATAATGTCAAAATTACTAGAGCTGTTTGGGTGGTCTGTGTCCTTTTTTCTCTAGCCCTCTCCATTTGATAAATTTCTAGGGTAGCTATCGCTTTACCCGTAACTTTGTAATTACCTCTGTCTATTATAATTAACTCGCCAGAGGAAACAAAAGAGTTTAAGTACAAATCCATCCTTTTACGACTTGCTTTACCTTTGGGGTGAAGGTACCAGCGCGGAGAATACAGCTGAGTCATGATTTCATGCGAGGAAAATGATTTAGATGGCTTGTTCAGTTGGAAGTTTATCAGTGTGTCCAGTAGCTTCATTCTATGCGGAAATTGAAGCTTTTTACGGTTAAACAAAAGCTGTGGTACATGATATTTTGATAAAATGTACAGAGATTTGAGCTTATACAACCTTGTCTTTTCATTGAACACATAATCCCGAATAGACCAATAAGTATGGCTTGCTAGCCCATGATAATGGTCTATACGGATATCAAGTTTTTCCATCATTTCAAAAGTTGAAGAAGCATCTAAGGAAAACAGTCTGTCATCCCATGCTTTTAGAATAAGCTTGTTGCCATCTATCCTCTCAAGCAAATATAACGGTGACCCTTCAAAGTAAAAGACAACAGAATATAAATCAACCAACTTACCATCGTCACCAGTTCTAGGAATGAGCCCTTTCGCTAATTTCGGTTCAATCTCTTTTAAGACACTCTCTAATCGCACCATTTTTCTCCAATTATCAACAACTATTAGATAAAAGTTTCTATAAGTAAATGAAAAGTTCTTCTATCTAACTCTTTGTAATACTATTTTACGGGGAGTCTTCATCAACAAACAGTGACATATCACTATAAAACAGGTAGTTGAGTTGGAGACCAAGACTTCTACGCATCTACTTAATCTAGCTAGAGCTATAGTAAATATAAAGAAATAGGCTAGATCATTCCCTATTTTTAGTTATATCAAGGAAAAAGAAGCCAGGCTCTAGAGTTTGGCCTCTTTGCTATGAACCTTTTAAATTTATGCTCGTTGCTCTTTAAAGTACTGATATTTCTTCTCTTGAACTGTTGAGAGATAAAGTGCTTTTTGATAGATAGCATTAATAGTATTGTGCATACGGCTATATACAGAATCATTATCAGGACCAAATGAAATAAAACGATCCGACATTTTGAGAAAATCATCTATTCTGTGCTGTAAACCTATGTGATCTAGCTCATGTGCCAACAAATTACGAATCTTGTTTAGTTTTAAGAAACATTCCCATAAAGCTAGTGTCTCTGCGCAGTCTGGATCTGCATAAGCTTTGCCAGCATTGAATAAACTATATGTATCTTTAAACACATCTTTTAATACTGCTTGATTTGGGAAATGGTTATATACATATGAGCGAACTTGCTTTTCGATCAACAAGTGTCCTTTAAGAACGAGTAACGTAAGATCTCCATCAGATGGAAGTAAGTTATAAAACTTCTCTAGTTTTTCAAAGTAATCATCCGTATAAGTTAACAATAAATAACTAAAGGTTTCTATCTGAGATTTATCGCCTTGAATTTTCGCTTTTTCTAATTGTTCTTCCCATTGATGTCTAGAATTGATCATTTTTCATCCTCCGTTTGATTTAATATCATTGTATATGTGAAACTAAAGAAATCAAAAAAATAACCATATTATTCATGCGCTTATATGATAACCATCTAGTAACTATTCCTTAGTAACATAACAACTGTTGAAAAGAGTTTTTCTACATAGCTAAGCGATAAAGAACTAGCGCGCAAGCTTGCAACTAGAGCAGGGTTATGTGAGTGCTGATTGTTAGGTCGAATTTACCCCCGTGATACAACACGGGGATTCACGACGAACAGCATTAGAAGAATGGATAACTTCTAGTAGGGCAAAACCCCATGAACAGGATGTGAATGAGTAAAAGGTCTACCAAATAACGGGGCACTTTCGAGCTAGAAAGTGCCAAGGGTAAAAATTCAACCAAAGAAACTCTTGGACAAAAATGAGCTAGCCAACCTGCTAATCTATAAGATCAAGCCGACAATACGGACTGTAAGTTTCTGGCCTAACTGATTTATAAATTATCACCTCTACATTAAAACAACCCAAACACATTATTTTTCCCATCTTGTTCAAGGCCTTTGATCTGATGGTGCTTTGGTTCTCCACCAAACAATAAAATATACAACTTCCGGTCTTGATACGTCCCCACTACATAATGGTCTTTTTGTATCACGTACTCGATAGTTTCGGCTTCTTCATCAGTACACAGATATTTAATATCAACTAGCTTCACCCACTTCAAGCCGATCACATTTTCAGCTTCTATAAACCCACCAAATGGTGCCGTAAAGCGATTACCTAGTTTCAAAACCGCGTCAATCTCACCTTGGTTCTTCTTACTTACTCCAATTGGACCATCACTGTTGATTTTGAAATGACTGTAGCCAGCAGTCACATGAATTGATTGATACATAGCAATAACCTATTAGCTTTCTTAGCACTTTGAGAGAGGAGCCTAACCTGTGCTTTTTGTCCGATATAAAACATTGTTCTACGTTTCAGCTCTAATTATACTGTTTTTATATACAGTAATCTTAGGCTTTATTATGTCTATCCGCAATTTAAAAGATGGTTCTACCAAACCTTGGCTCTGCGAATGTTACCCAAATGGGCGAACGGGGAAGCGTGTTCGTAAAAAGTTTACGACTAAGGGAGAAGCAAAAGCTTTTGAGCTTCACACGTTGAAGGAGATTGACGATAAGCCATGGATGGGAAGTAAACCCGATCACCGTAGAATGAGCGAACTGTTAGACACTTGGTGGAACATACACGGTCATACGTTGAAATCAGGTAAACAAGCTCGGGATCTAATAGCCAAAACAATTGAAGGATTAGGTAACCCGATTGCCTACCACCTTAAAGAACGAGACTACTTGGACTATCGTGCAGCGCGAATACCCTACCGTGGCAAAAATAAATCTGTTGAGGTCTCACCAACAACACATAACATGGAATTGATTTATCTAAAGGGAATGTTCAAGAAACTAATCAAGTACAATCAATGGATATACCCCAACCCGATTGAAGCTATCGATACAATCAAAACTAGCGAGAAGAACCTGGCATATCTAACCAAGCCACAAATTGAAGAGTTCTTAGTTAACTTAAAGAATTGCAACCGAGTCATTACAGTCTCGATTCCACAGCTCATTGTAATTTCTAAGATTTGCTTAGCCACCGGTGCCCGTATAAGTGAAGCTCTAACTCTTACCCGTTCACAGGTAGCTGAATTTAAACTGACTTACACCGAGACAAAAGGTAAGAGGAATCGAAGTGTGCCCATCTCACCAGCTTTATATCAAGAGATCTTAGATATCGCCGTGAGCGACCATGAAATTTTTAACACGAGTTACAAGGACGCCTGGCGCTACATTAAAAGAGCTTTACCAGAGCACGTTCCGAGTGGGCAAGCGACGCATGTTCTACGGCATACCTTTGCTTCGCATTTTATGATGAACAAAGGGGATATCTTGGTGTTACAGCGTATTCTTGGGCATACTAAGATTGAGCAGACAATGGCGTATTCTCATTTTGCTCCAGAACATTTGATACAAGCTGTACACCTCAATCCATTAGAGAATTAATGGCGACAAAGTGGCGGCAGACACTGTAATCGACCGTTATTTAGCGGTTTTATTCGTAAAAAAGGCGACAGTTTTCACTGTCGCCTTTTGCTATTTAGAGCCTAATTTTTTCTATTCCCAATCAAGGATAACCTTGCCAGAAAGCCCACTACGCATAGCATCGAAGCCAGCTTGGAAATCATCAATTTTAAAGTGATGAGTAATGATTGGTGATAGGTCTAACCCTGATTGAATCAAACTTGCCACTATATAAAAAAACAAAAATAACCATTAAATATCAATAGATTATGCTGATTGTCAATTAAAAATGGCTACAGAGTGGCGACAAAAAAGGCAACAGTTTTACCTGTTGCCTTCTGATATTCAAAACCGGTAATAACTTACTCCCAGTCTAAAATCACCTTACCAGACATACCAGAACGCATCATGTCGAAGCCTTTCTGGAAGTCGTCCACTTTGTAGTGGTGAGTAATGATTGGTGTTAGATCTAGGCCAGATTGAATCAAAGAAGCCATCTTGTACCAAGTTTCGAACATCTCACGACCGTAGATACCTTTGATAACCAAGCCTTTAAAGATGACTTGGTTCCAGTCTACTGCCATGTCTGATGGTGGAATACCTAGTAGAGAGATCTTACCGCCGTGGTTCATGTTAGTCAGCATGCTGTTGAACGCAGATGGGTTACCAGACATTTCTAGGCCTACATCGAAGCCTTCAGTCATGCCAAGATCAGACATTACGTCTTCAAGCTTCTCTTCCATCACGTTTACTGCGCGAGTCACACCCATTTTCTTAGCAAGATCTAGGCGGTACTCGTTTACATCAGTGATTACAACGTGACGAGCACCAACGTGCTTAGCAACAGCTGCAGCCATGATACCGATTGGGCCAGCACCAGTAATTAGCACGTCTTCGCCAACTAGGTCGAAAGAAAGTGCTGTGTGTACTGCGTTACCAAACGGGTCAAAGATTGAAGCTAGATCGTCAGAGATTTCTGCAGGGATCTTAAATGCGTTGAACGCAGGAATCACAAGGAACTCAGAGAACGCACCAGTGCGGTTAACACCAACACCTGTTGTGTTACGACAAAGGTGAGTACGGCCGCCACGACAGTTACGACAGTGACCACATGTGATGTGACCTTCGCCAGATACACGGTCGCCGATTTCAAAACCACGAACTTCTTGGCCAATGCCAACAACTTCACCCACGTATTCGTGACCTACTACCATAGGTACTGGGATTGTGTTTTGTGACCACTCATCCCAGTTGTAGATATGTACGTCAGTACCACAAATTGCGGTTTTCTTAATACGAATAAGAAGATCATTATGACCCATTTCAGGTTTTTCAACCTCGGTCATCCAAATGCCTTCTTCAGGCTTTAGCTTAGAAAGTGCTTTAATTTTCATAATGTTACCTAGTTCATCTCGCCTAACTGTAAGGCGAGAATCAAAAATCTATATATTCTACTGGGTGTTGCTCTATCTAATTAAAGGATGCTCGTGGCATCCCTTTAAAATTAGATGATACCCATGTCTTTACCAACTTGAATGAACGCATCGATTGCGCGGTCTAGTTGCTCACGAGAGTGTGCAGCAGACATTTGCGTACGGATACGAGCTTGACCTTTTGGTACTACAGGGAAAGAGAAACCTACAACGTAGATGCCTTTCTCTAGTGCGCGCTCAGCGAACTCAGCCGCTACTTTTGCATCACCAAGCATGATTGGGATGATTGCGTGGTCTGCACCGCCCATAGTGAAGCCAGCTTCTTCCATGCGAGTACGGAAGTGAGCAGAGTTTTCCCATAGTTGAGTACGTAGGTCGCCAGATTCCGCAAGAAGATCTAGAACGCGGATAGACGCAGATACGATTGCAGGAGCAACAGAGTTAGAGAATAGGTATGGACGAGAACGCTGACGTAGCCAGTCGATCACTTCTTTCTTACCAGAAGTGTAACCGCCTGAAGCGCCACCCATTGCTTTACCAAGAGTACCAGTGATGATATCGATACGGTCTACAACGTTGTGGAACTCGTGAGTACCCGCTCCGTTTTCGCCCATGAAGCCCACTGCGTGAGAGTCATCAACCATTACTAGTGCATCGTACTTGTCTGCAAGGTCACAGATAGCAGGAAGGTTAGCCACTACGCCGTCCATTGAGAACACACCGTCAGTTACGATTAGTGTGTGACGAGCGCCAGCTTCTTTAGCAGCGATAAGTTGCTGCTCTAGCTCTTCCATGTTGTTGTTCGAGTAACGGAAACGCATTGCTTTACACAGACGAACGCCATCGATGATAGATGCGTGGTTTAGTGCGTCAGAGATGATTGCGTCTTCTTTACCTAGAATTGTTTCGAACAAACCAGCGTTTGCATCAAAACAAGATGTGTAAAGGATAGTGTCTTCTTTACCTAGGAACGTAGAAAGCTTTTGCTCTAGTTCTTTGTGAGAATCTTGAGTACCACAGATGAAACGTACTGAAGCCATACCAAAACCGTGCTGATCCATACCATCTTTAGCTGCTTCGATAAGAGCTGGGTGGTTAGCAAGACCTAAGTAGTTGTTTGCACAGAAGTTTAGTACTTCTTCACCAGTCGAGATAGAAACCGCTGCTTTTTGTGCAGAAGTAATAATGCGCTCAGACTTGTAAAGACCTTCTTCTTTAACTTCTTCGATTTGAGTTTGAATCTGTTGGTAAAATGCAGAAGACATTGTCTCATTCCTTCCTAGTTATAATTTAGCAGCATCGCGCGCCGCTTTATGTAGGGATGTAAACGATCTCAACACGATCATTTACACTGTAAAACTTATGCCTATATTCTAGTTGAACATCCCCGTTCCGATTATCCCTTTAGTTGGAAAAACATTAATGAATCACAGGCACTAATAATAGTTCATCCCAGTGACATAGGGCACATTAACGCCCTTCACCTGCTTTTTTAAACGCCAAATTAGCTATAATTTCCGTCTAATTTCGCTTTCATATCAAATCTCAATTTTTCATCTCAGAATGCGCAGCAGCAACGCCGCTATACAGATGAGCTTCAAACACAACAACCTATCAGAGCAATCACGTCAATCAATTAATGAAATTGATTCACAAATCAGAGTAAATCGCTCACAATTACCATTAAGTTCATCGTTGAAACTAGCTTAACTGGATACTTATGATTAACCCAAAACTCATCGCCCTGCTTCCGGATCTCGCCTCGTTCATTTTGGTGGTTAACGAAGGTAGTTTTACGGCTGCAGCAAAACAGTTAGGCGTGACACCGTCAGCCTTGAGTAAGCTCATCACCCGCTTGGAAAAAGCGCTATCGGTGAAACTGTTTGAGCGTACCACTCGTACCCTTATCATTACGCAAGCGGGTCAATTGGTTTATGATCAGAGTGTGGTGATGATCAACGCAGCGCAACAAGCCGTTGAACTGTCTACCTCCGACCATACCGAACCTGCAGGCTCGATAACGGTAGCGGCGCCTGAAGCCTTCTTGAATTCGGTATTGCAGCCTTTCGTTGTTCCATTCTTAAATCAGTATCCAGAAATCCAACTTAAATTGAGAGCGGCTGACGGCGACATCGATATTTTACGTCAAGGCATCGACATTGCTTTCCGCCTGACTGATAAGCCCGACGAAAGCTTAGTATTGAAAGAGTTAGGAAAAACAAACCTCGTGTTGTGTGCAAGCCCTGACTATTTAGATGCCAAGGGGATTCCTCACCACCCTACCGAGCTGTCTGAACACGACTGTTTGTATCTTGCAGAGACAGACAAAGATCACATTTGGGATTTTCTTAAAGATGATGAATTTCACACAGTACCCGTCAGTGGACGTTACGCAGTTAACCACTCGCAGATGCGACTGAAAGGTGTGAAAGAAGGTCTAGGCGTCGGTATTTTCCATGACTTCGTGATTCAAGATGCGTTGGCTGAAGGGTCTGTAGTACAAGTGTTGGAAGATTGGACCATCAAGAGTAATTACCATGGTGCGATTGCGATGCAGTTTGCTCAAACCAAGTACATGCCCGCTCGACTGCGTGTATTCATTGATTACGCCATGGAGCACTTAGGTGACAAGTTGGCAGGAGAAATAAACTGATGTTGAAAGGAATACACCACGCAGCCATAATCTGTTCAAACTACAACGCATCGAAGCACTTTTACACCGAGATTTTAAAACTTGAGATCATTGCCGAAAACTATCGAGAGGCTCGCCAGTCGTACAAACTTGATTTAGCGCTACCTAATGGTGCTCAGATAGAACTATTCAGCTTCCCTAACGCACCGGAAAGACCTAGCTTTCCTGAAGCTCAAGGGCTAAGACACTTAGCTTTTTGTGTTGATGACGTTCAACAAATCAAAAGCTATTTGGAAGAACAAAGAGTCGAAGTCGAACAGATCCGAATTGATGAATTTACAGGTAAAGCATTTACTTTTTTTGCCGATCCTGACGGGCTTCCGTTAGAGCTTTATCAAATATAGAGCTGTACAAGTCTAACGTCTTCTTAATAAACAGAGCATGTCATCTGAATAATGAAACTGACCTCCTCAAAAAGGAGGTCAGTTTGTATATCAATTAACTCAATGCCGTCTTGAATTTCTCAACGCGTGAAAATAGTAACCAATCCAGCAGCATTGCTGTCACGATCGTCGCTCCCGCCAGTGGAAACAGTACTGAAATAACTATCACGATCACTAAACCTGTCTTCCAAAGCCCTGCATCGCCAAACTTCGGTGGCGTGCCAAGCTTTCTTTGACCTGAAGGTCTACGTATCCACCACATCACACCGCCAGTCACGGACACAACAATGAACGCCAAACAAAACAAAGCATTTAGAAGCTTGTTAATGATGCTGATGTCACCTTGATGCAATGAAATACCTACCGCTAACGTTTTGGCAATGAAGTTATAATCTTGCCATGTCACCTCACCCAAAATACGACCTGAGTATTGGTCGAGGTGCGTAGTACGGTCCTGCGTTGGATCAATGATGTCACCGCCCATAGTGTTGGCTGTGACCGTGTAAACACCCGTTTCTGAACGCGGGAAATTCACCTTGTATCGTGTAAAGCCAAGTGAGTATGCTTTTTCAGTAACGTCATCAATGTCGAAGTTGCTTGCTGACAACACATGTTGAGAGTGATCTTCACCCATCTTAGAGTGATCATGAGGTTCCGTCGCCTCTTCCACATGATGAACGTGTTCTGCTGGCTTATCTTGAGACAAAGGCAATAGTGTTTGCTCCAAGTTCCAAGGTAGCTCTTCTTCTGAGCCATGGTTGAGGGAAGCGTGCGTCTTATCAGACAACGGAATATCGTCCCACATTTGAGCAGGGAAAGTGCTCCATGCTTGAACAAGCTTACCGCCCCAAAAACCTGTCCATGCCAATCCAGACAGAATAAACAACAACAGAACGAGCGATAACACACCTCCAATGTTCGCATGCAGATCACGCATTAAAATACGCGTTCCTGAACCAAATCGAAGCTTAAGAAAACCAGCGCGGCTCGCGTTATCTCTAGGTAACCATAAGTAAATACCACTGATGAGCAACAGAATAGACAAGCTTATTGCGACTTCAATTAGATAATCACCCCAATCACCAATCAACAAAGTGCCGTGAATGTCATTCGCGAGTTGGTACAGGCTGTCGCTACGCGGAATCTCTCCGACCACTTCGCCCGTATATTGATTTACCGTGGCGAAGACCGATGTGCCGTCTACAAGTGCTACCGAAAAGCGGTTAGCCAGATCAGGAGCTTTGCTCGGAACAAACTGGGTAACCGAACCTTGTGGGTATTGAAGTTGTACTGCAGCTAACTGTTGTGACACTTTAATCGGCTCGCCCGATGCAACAATCTCTAGGGCTTCGTGGTGGAAAGTCAATTCGATTTCATCATCAAACAGCATCACCAAACCTGTAATGCTCAGCATTAACATAAACGGGATAACAAATAGCCCAGCATAGAAGTGCCAGCGCCATGTGAGGAAATAGAGGGTTTTATTGCGGTCTTTGCTTTTTATATTGGTTTCCGAACCGGTTGTTGCACTGCTTTTAGACTGCGAAGTTGCTTGTGCTTTCGCAGGGGTTTGAGATTCATTTCTCAACATTATAATTTCCTTTGACACACGCAAACATACCTTCTGAAAAATCAGAAAGTAATCTGAGCATGTTTAACTTTACTTAATACTTTATTTTTTAATTATTTTAATGGGTTAGGTTTAAGCAATAACAAAGGGAGGGCCGCGCGGGGCTTGCCTCGTGTAGCGTTCGCTTAGAGCCAAAAAAGCGTAGCTGTCGGAGACAATAGAACTCAGTCGAGTTGTCAGCAGTGTAGTGGGAAGTTCATCTTGGTGAAACGTGGAAAAATGGCTAAACGGACACGGCTTTCCTTTATGAGTATTAGGTTCGCCTTCTTCGATTTGAACCAATTCAAAGCCATTGACCGTACATAACGACGCCCATACTCCCGCACTATTACCATGAGCATTGATAACAGGCATTAATGTCACTAGCGCCCAGCTTAATGCTGTTGCAAGTAACATGAAGAAGTTGAACGAGGTTCGGCGCATTATTCCAAGTCTTTATAAATTTCCCTTATTATGAGGGACTTGGAATATAGGTAAACGTAAAGATTAACAGCAAGTTAAAAAATTGAAGCTAACGCACACTCTTTTTCGTTAAATACTGGTTACAACACTAAAACTAAGAAAGTAATACTCATCTCTTTGCAGCAGGCTTTCGATAAAAGAGACAATAAAAACGCCGCCTTACACCTTCCTCGAAAGAGGGTAATGTAAGGCGGCGTTTTAGAAATCGAATCTTGAGGTTTGCTCTTTGTTACCTATCTAGCAAACGTTCATGATTAACGAATTAACCGAAGATCTTGCTCCAGATGCTTGGGTTACGCTTCTCATGGTACTCTTCACGAAGGCCATCAATAGTACGAAGTTCTTGCTGTGCCGACGCTAAGTCACCTTGGTCTAGCTTCTGCTCAATGCTATCCAGTGATGCACTGATCTTTTTGAAGCCTTCCATGAAGTTGTCTTCTTTCTCGACTGGGTAAACACCCGTTTTCAGCTCTGCCACTAGCGTATCTAAACGAACGATAGGCTTTTGCATCTCTTCAATGCTTTGAGCTTCTGCCGCTTGTTTGAACGCAAGCTTCATTTCTTGCATGTTTTTCTTAAGGTCTACATTAGCAAATGCGTTGCCAGACAATACTGAAGCAGCGATTAAGCCAGATAAAAGGATTGAGCGAGTTTTCATTGTTTCTCCAAGTGAAGCGGTGTCTTTGAAGTTAGAGCCGTCATTACTGTGGCACTTCGACTTTATTATTTTCGGCTAGTGTATACAAAAATCTTTCAGGCACAAAAATTGATTGTGTCGAAATGCAAACCCGCCGACATTCTCTTAAACAAGATCTGAATATTCTGGGATTTCATTACGACCGCGCAAGGCCAAAAAGGCTAGGAACTGCTTTGGCGAATGGGTAATCACTTTACTCGAATCTACGCCCACTTCATCTAACAATGCTGCGACTAAGTCTAAGCCACCGACATCTAAACAGAAATGCGCATCGCTGCCTGTTGTAATAAATGCACCCTTCGCTTTCGCTATTCTTGCAATCTCATAGCAGCGGTCAACACTGCCAACTCGGCTATTGCCTTTGAGTGTGGTGTTGTTGATCTCAATCGCCACGTTGTTCTCAACCGCACATTGAATAACAGCTTCGAAATCGAAATCAAAATTAGGATTGCCTAAGTGACCAAGCGCATCAATTCGACCGCCCTTAATCACATTCAACAATGCTTCTGTATGGGTAGCGACATCCGATGGGCGAAATACTGGCTCATGAAAACTCGCGATCACCCAATCCAAGTTCTTATCCACACTCGGATGAATGTCGATTTCACCCTGTGTGTTCATGATGTTTGACTCAACACCTCGAATAATTGCGACATCTTCAATAAAACGAGGGAGCACACGCTGATTGCTGAAGAACCAATAGTGTGGCGCGCCCGGCATTGATTCTGAATGATCAGTAGTACAAAACATGGCTAAACCATTTTGCTTTGCCGACTTGGCGTTTTCGATCAATGTGCTGTAAGCATGACCACTTGCGTATGTGTGGGTGTGAGTATCTACTTTGAGTTCCATGAATCAATGCCCTCTTCGCTCGGTCAAAATACGTTTTTCAGAAAGTAACTCTGAATCTCTTTCAGGAAAAGAATACTTCAGAAAATGAATGCCTAATGGCAACAATTCGGCCAGTTTATCAGCTGAAAGTGACAATTAGCACCCAAACATAAAGGTTTATTACTGGTTCATTTACACGACACGGGAATACGTGGCTAACCAGAGCCAGCCAGCGCTTGGTCTTATCTAAGTCGAACCGCACACACTCGGTAATTGCGCCAATTTTTTGCAACCTACCCAAGTTCGTCAATACTTAAACCAGCCTACAAACTGGAGTGTTAGATGAGAAGAAGACGATATCCGCTGAGTATCCACATCACTAGCCTTTTCCTAATTTTGACAACACTTGTCGGTGCGGTATTGATTTCGATTAGTTATCGGCACTCCCAAGAGCTGCTGCTAGGCACAGTGCGCGAGATCAGTAATGAGCACCGCGACAAACTGGAATCAGTATTTAAACAAGCCATTGCCCCTGTTATCACAACCTTAAATGTGATGGCGGTGAGCCCGTTTGTTGCTCATCAAGCTTCCGCTGTCGAAAAAGACTCTTGGCTTGCTTCGGTCGATATCATCTTCAAGCAAAACACCAATTTGGTCGCTCTATTTTATGGTTCTGAAGATGGTGACTTCAGAATCTTTCGTCCATTAAGCACCAATAAACAGAGAGCCGAAAACAGCGCGCCCGCTAAAGCGACCATGATGGTCAGCAGCACCAATCTAGACGGTGAAAACTTTATTACCTATCTTGATGGCGCACATCAAGTGATCAGTACTCGACAAGCAGAGAGTAAGTTCAACCCCACAACTCGTCCTTGGTTTCGTAACGCAAAGCCTGACGGCTCAATACAATTCTCTGAACCCTATCTGTTCTATTTCCTGCAAACCAATGGTATTACGCTCTCTAGGCGTTCTGCCGATGGCAAGCATGTGGTTGGTGCCGACTTTACGTTGAGTTCCCTCTCTTCTCAGATCAGTGAATTAGCTTATTCTCCGCAAACCCGACTCGCCTTGTTCGATCAACATTTTAATCTTCTCGGTCAGCATCAACTTGAGCTATCAGTACCCAAGCCTGACTCCCAATCTGATGACACAAGTAAAACTGAGCAAACGAACAACCAAACGACGGGGAATCTCTCTGGCAGTGAGCAAGACCAAAGCTTCTTTAATGTGCCCAAACGTGAACAGATGGAAGCATTGAAAGCGTCCGTTATTGCGCCGCTTATCTCTGATGAAGAGAAGTTTAACCTCAATCTAAAAAACGTTGAGTACAACTTAAACACTTGGGCACTAACGCTAACGCCGGTTCAACTGACTCAAAATGTCACCTTATACTTGGCAGAAGCGACGCCACACAATGAGCTGCTCGCTGATCTTATCTCGATGCGAGACAAGCAAGTTGCGGTCGCGATTGGGATGTTGTTCATCTGCTTCGCTATCGTATGGTTTGTTGCTAATCGACTGTCTCAGCCGCTCAATACGCTGATGCAACTCACCGACAACATCGCTCGGTTCGACTTCAGGCGTACTCATTATCCCAAAAGCATGATTCAAGAAGTGGCTAACCTCGCCCACTCGATTGAGCTAATGGAACACACGCTTCATGATCTGATTACCCTACTTCGAGACACCGCCGGGAATCAGGAGTTTTCGATCTTAGCCAAGAACATTGCTCATCAAAGCTATTTAATTACCAAAGCAGAAACCATTGTCCTTTTCACTCAATCCAAAGAGAAAGACGTGTTTGATACGGCAGCCAACCTTGCCATTCTTCCTTTTAAGGCCGACATCAATGACTTCATCAAACACACGCCTTGGTTGCTGTGTCAGCTTAAATCTGGTGAGACGATCCATTTGAACCGAAAAGACAATGTTCTCAACTATTACCAAGATTCGATCTTCAATTCAGACCTGTACCTATTTCCACTATTAAACCGAGAGAAACTGTTGGTAGGGATTGTGGCAATTGGCTATGAGAGACCAATTACCAAGATGCAGGCAGACAAGCACGCCTTTTTAAGAGAGTTGCTCAGCTTTGCGGAAATAGCGAAAGACAACATCGACCAAATGCAGCAACAAAAAGACATGCTTAATGCCTTTATTGAGCTGATTGCATCGGCGATTGATACCAAGTCACCTTATACGGGCGGGCATTGCCAACGAGTGCCTGAGCTCACCAAATGGCTAACTCAAGCAACCATAGATGATGACCGCTATTACCCGCAATTCTCATTGGACAGTAAACAGTGGGAAGAGTTGATGCTCGCCGCTTGGCTTCATGACTGCGGCAAGGTGACCACGCCTGAATATGTGGTAGATAAGGCAACAAAACTGGAAACCATTTACGACCGAATCCACGAAGTGCGAATGCGTTTTGAGTTGTTGAAACAGCAAGCGGAAACCGATTACTGGAAAGCGATGGCGAACGG
This sequence comes from Vibrio sp. 10N.261.52.C11, assembly GCF_041471405.1. Lineage (NCBI taxonomy): Bacteria > Pseudomonadati > Pseudomonadota > Gammaproteobacteria > Vibrionales > Vibrionaceae > Vibrio > Vibrio sp. 10N.261.52.C11. The sequence continues at coordinate 24,737 of NZ_JBFROI010000073.1, read as the reverse complement.
TGCACTACAAGAAGAACAACTCAAAATACTCGAACAAAGCCTGTCTGAACTGGATGAGGAGTTTGCCTTCGTTGCTGAGTGTAATCTTGGCGGCGAATCTATGACGGAAGAGCAGCTAGAACGCTTAGATCAAATAGCCAAACGCCAATGGAAACGTACACTGGATGATCAATTGGGTTTGTCTTGGTCTGAAAAAGAGAGATTTAACACCCAAAAAGAGTCGGTTGAGAAAGAGAGAACTGAGCCAACAAGTCAGGAAAAGGGTTTGCCTGTCATGGAGCCTCTGCTTGCCGACAAACCGGAGCATAAAATACCTTGGGACAATGGCTTTAACCCTGCCGATGTATGGCAAGAAGCGTTTGTACTTAAGCCCGGAGAAGTTAAATACAACCAAGGTGAACTGCACAATTTGAAAGTACGCCGTGGTACGCTAAACGATGAAGAACGTTTCATGATCAACGATCATATTATCCAAACCTTCACCATGCTCAACAAGTTGCCTTACCCGCCTTACCTTCAAAACATTCCGGATATCGCCAGCGGACACCACGAACGTATCGACGGTAAGGGATACCCAAGAGGCTTAAACGAAGACCAGTTACCTCTGCCGTCGAGAGCAATGGCAATTGCTGATGTCTTTGAAGCGCTCACCTCTAGTGATCGCCCTTATAAGAAAGGTAAACTCTTAAGCGAATCACTCAACATCATGACCGACATGGCCACCAGCGGTCATATCGATCCCAAGTTGTATTTACTGTTTTTGGAAAACAAAATCTACGATAAATACGCTGAGCGATTCCTAGAAATGAACCAACGCTGCGAGATTGACCCGCACGAACACATCGACCGAGTAAAAGAATACATACGCTCATTGTTCTAAGTTTTAAATTAACCATTCAGAGGATAAGCCATAACTCAATGGTTAGCTTTTAGCTGCCGAGTCCAATACCGCAACGTCCACTACAGTCGCTACAGCCACTGTGGTGTGCGGTTTTTGTTTGGCTTTCGCCTTGCTGTGTCTTTTTGCCAGCAATGTATTGGTGATGCTCGCCACGACAATCAGGTTAATGCCAATCATCTGCTGTGTAGAAAACACATCATCAAAGAACAAGCCCTGCCAAAGCGCGCTAAACAGCATGTTAGTAAAAATCAGAGGTGCCAACTGGGAGCCACTGTCTGCAAGCTTATACGCCTTGGAACGGAAGATTTGGGTATTGATGGTAAACATTGCAAGACCAAGTGATCCGAGAACAATCCAGCGTAAATCGTCAAAAGACAGTAACGCCGACACGAAGCCTTTTTCAGCACTTTCAAGCACATCGGGCACCGCAGAAAGTGAAGTAAACACCACCATTGGTATCACAATAATTGCCGCAACTAAAAAGGTCCACGTGTTAAGCTCTGCCGGAGTCAGGCTGGTTTTAGACGCTCGGTACAAACTCACTTGCGAGCCAGAATTAAATACCCCCGCGAGAAGCCCAAGCAGAAGCGCAGGTCTAAAGAACTCCGAACCCAACTCAAACTGCGACAAATCCCCCGCCATCATCACTACGCCAACAAAGGTGACAGCTAAACACACTATCGTCGTTGTATGAATCTTGGTTCTAAATATTAACTTTTCTAACAATGGAATAAACAGAGGCCCCGTACTGAACAACACAACCCCTTCAACAAGCGTTAAGGTTTGCAGTGAAGTAAGGAAACACCACTGACACGCCACCATAAAGATCGCCCGCATCACCAAAGGTTTCCACATTTCTCGTGTCGGCTTGCTGATTTTGTAAAAGGTCAGGAAAAGAAATAAAAACAGACTGGGTAACAAAAAACGCACAAAACTGAGTAACGAAGTGGGCATCACTTCAGATAGATACTTGGCCATCAAGCCACTTAAAGACAAACTGAACGTCGACAACAACATGAAAGTCGTCGCCTTGGTAATATCAGACATAATTATCACCTCCTATGACATCTATTTTAGAGGCGTGACGTAATGAAAAATAGCGAGTAATATTAACTATAACTGTAAGGAAAACTTACCAATGAAAAAACTCGTTCCGCTTAAATCCGTTTATGCTTTCATTGCTGTTGCTGAGACTGGCAGCATGACCGACGCCGCGCGGGTATTGTACGTCAGTCACTCTGCGGTAAGCCAAGCGATAAAGTCGTTAGAACAACTGGTCAACAAGCCTCTGTTTCAACGAGTCGGTCGTCGTGTTGTTCTTAATGCCGCAGGTAAGCGATATTACCGCAAAGTCGCGCCCGCACTTGAGCAAGTGATAGAGGCGACCGAAGAGCTTGCCAGAACGCCTAACGACCACCGCATTACCCTCAACATGGTCAATTCGCTCGCGATGCACTGGTGGATCCCACGAGTTCCCGACTTCCAAGCTTTCGCTCCCTCACTTGATATCCGTATTTCGACGCTAACTGGCCCTTTCGATATTGAACAGGAAGGGGTCGATGTTGCGCTCGTACATGGCAAGCCCAATGAGTGGGAGCAATATTACAGCGAGAAACTGGCCGACGATGATCTGGTCTTGGTGTGCAGCCCTACTCTATTAAAAAACCAGACCGGATTGAGCGTCGAGCAACTCGTCAAACAAAACCCGACCATTGGCGTTTTTAACCTCAGGCGGCAACACGACTGGCAAGTGTGGTGCGACAATTACCAAATTCCACTGCCCACATTCCATAGCAATCTGACGTTCGATGTCTCCATTCAAGCGGTGCAAGCTTCAATTCGTTCGTTAGGCGTACTAGTAACGCATCGCTTGTTTGTGAAAGATGATATCAGCCATGGGATGCTTGTCGAATTGGGTAAACCGGTTGCTAACCCGCACCAAGATTTTTACTTTGTTTGCCCAAAAAACAAATTAAAACAAGAAAGTGTGCTAAAACTGAGAACATGGTTAAGACATGAATTCACACGCTCAGAGACAGCACTGAACGATGACATTCAAGAGCAAGACCAAACTATCAATCAATAAGCGAGTGACAGCTCAGCAAGCTTACAAGAGGCCATTATGATTATTACCACCACACAATCAGTCGAAGGCAAGCGCATTGTCGATTACAAAGGGGTTATTGCCGGAGAAGCCATTCTAGGGGTGAACGTTTTCAAAGATATGTTTTCAGGAATTCGTGACTTTGTGGGTGGACGTTCTGGCACCTACGAGAAAGAATTAGAAAAAGCACGCAACTACGCATTCAAAGAGTTGGAGCAAAAAGCGATTGAAGCGGGTGCCAACGCGGTGGTAGGTGTCGATATAGATTATGAAGTATTAGGGACGGGTAATGGCATGTTGATGGTATCAGCGAGCGGCACGGCGGTTGTCGTCGCTTAATCGCCTAGTCGCTCAATCGCTTGGTCACTTAGTCACTTAGTCACTTAGTCACTTAAGATCTCAACACATGAGCACTTGGGCACATAAGATGTTGAGCACTTAATCTATTAAGCTATTGAGCAATCAGGCAGCCTAATGAAAACTCGTTCCAACCCTTTGATGACTAGCCACCAAAGGGTTAGAACAGTTATAAGCTGATACTTAGCTTGATGTTACTCGTGCAACCTTTTGCCCGGAGAGCATGTCATCAAACGAGGCAACTCTCGCCAAGAATGCACCTTTATTTTCAGGTAAGATAGAACTTGCTAAAGGTAAGTTCGCTTTCATCGAATCCACCGCTCTTCCACGCACCAGCACTTCAAAATGCAAATGCGGCCCGGTTACGCGACCAGTCGTGCCAGACAACGCAATTTTCTGCCCACGCTTAACCTGTTGCCCCTTCTTAACCAAGAATCGGCTCAAGTGCAGATAGCGAGTTTTGTAAACACTGTTATGTTCAATCACTATGTATTTCCCCGCATACGGGTGGTTACGAATAGCAATAACTCGACCATCACCGGTTGAATAAACTGGCGACCCTACGGGTGTTGCGAAGTCAGTACCATTATGCGGAGATATACGTCCGGTCACTGGGTGCTTACGGTACGGGTTAAATGGCGAAGTAATTCTTCGGAATTGTTTGTCTATTGGGTAGCGATTGAACGCTTGCTCAAGGCTATTACCCTCTCTGTCGTAGAAGCGTCCATCTGGAGCAAGAAACGCGGCCACTTCCTTACCTCGTAACGTAATCGATATGCCTTGGATCTCCGTTTTTCCTGTTAGATGGTCGCCTGTGTATTGCTCATTGACCAACACATTAAACTCATCGCCCGCTCTTAACTGCTTTGAGAAGTTAATCTTGTCTCTTAACGTTCGAGTAATATTGGCTATCTGGGCGGTTGTTAATCCCGCTTTGTATGCTGACGTTGAAAAACTGCCATGAACGGTGCCCTTATAGAGCTTTTCTTTCCATTCGCCAGGCATTTCATGGAATTGGTAATTAAAGCTTCCATCATCATTTTTAGTGAAGACAGCTTGCTCTACGAGACTTTCATGGAAAATCAGCTCTACGAGTTGTTTAGAGTCACTATCCAAAAGCAACTCTAGGTGATCGCCAGGCTTTATTGTATCGAGCTTCAAAGACTCAAGATCCGCTTCCATGACTTTTTGAACTGTCTCATAAGGCAGATTCCATGACTCGAATATGTTACTGAGGGTATCGCCAACTTTCACAAAATAATGGACCTTAACCAAAGAGTTGGGAGTCGCTTGCGAGTCGATGACTTCCTTATCATTAGGTTGAGAACCTTGGTAAGGTGTTATTTTGATAGAGATTTCTGGTGCTGGTTTGGAGTGAAAAGAGAGCAAAGCAGCAAGGGAAAATGCGCTGATCGCAGTAACGATCAGACCAATACGGAGGAACTTCATAAAATACTTAGCGGTTATAACGAGGAACTTAGAAAGTGTTATAACATAACAATTAAATCAAAAAAATAAATGAAATGTAAGAAACCATAGCGCGATAGGTGTGAAAGTATGGTGAGCATGCAAAGCCCACCACCTTAGTTAACACGGATCTTTACCTCATATTACTCTTCACGAAGTACTTCGAAGCGTTCTAAGCCTCGCAGCATCTCAAAGTCCGGCTCTTCAGTTAGCAGCTCTCTCATGGACCCACTGGCTTCAATAGCGCGCTCTAAGTCATCGATAGCTTGACCTTCTGCCCCTAATCGAGCATAGGCGCAAGCACGTTGATACAAGGCATGAGCATTTTGGTCATCGACTTCTAATACACGGTTACAAAGACTCATTGCCCAGTGGTATTCCTGTATATCCATAGCAGCGTCAGCTTTGGCAGTAAGTGCTTCTAAATCTCCAGGACGAACCTTCAGTATTTCATCGTAGATTTCAATTTTTTGCTCTGCCGTTTGTGCGTTCTGTGCTCTCAACCATAGGTTATGAATCTCATTGATAATTTCAATTTCGCGGTTGTTGTCGGAAATGATTCTGGTCTTGCGCTTAAGATCCCGTTCAAGAACATTAAACTTCTTCTCATAGTCTTGAGCGATAGAATTAAGTCGCTTATCAGCCATGTCTTGAGTTGTGTGTTTAAGCTCTTTGATGGATTGCCAACCCACCAGCGCGATAAGAGAGGCCACACCAGCAATAATGTAGAAGAAGTAGGTTACGGTTACATTGGCGTAATTCAGAGACTTGTCTGCCACAGTCAGTTCCCGGTCAGTCATCTGAATGGTCAAGCGTCTTTCAAGATCCTGCTGTTCCATTCGAAGCTGCTTCAACTCATCCAAGATATAGCGTTCCATCAGCGGTCTATCCAAATACTCTTGTTCCGAGTACTTAACCTCTTCGCTTGCAAAACTCATCGTGCTGAACACCGAGATAACTGCAACCAATAAGATTCGAAGCATTATACATTCCTTATATGTTTATATTTAGACTAACTGTATCTCGTAATAGGCATACAAGCTAGGAAGTCGACAAGTTTGCTATGTCCATATTGGAATTAACACTCTAAAACATCATTGATAATTATAAAACACCTGAAGCAACATCATTAATTTCTAAATTATAAAAATACCGCGTAATACTGTTCTATATGATTAATTCGCGATGCGAATATACCGAAAAATGGTTTATTGCATCGAGATGAATCTTATATTAATAACGATCAGAACGAGGTTAATTTGAATAATCCACGATACGATTTAGTAAGCCGTGTACTGCACTGGGTAATGGCTTCTGTAATCATCTATGCAACAATCGCAGGGTATGTGATGCACTATGTCACCAGTCATCCAGAGCTGTTTTCTTTTCTGTCAGTGCTCAACATGTCATTGGCGACCGTTGCGACGCCACTGCTTGTGGTTCGTTATATCTGGAGCCACTTTCGCTCGTCGCCAAGCATGCCAACCTCTGTGCCTGAAGGGCAAAAATGCGTTGCCAAGCTTGCACACTCTTTGATGTATCTTGTGATGTTTATGGTTTTCAGCACCGGCTACTTAATGCTAAAAGAACCGTACTCTTTATTTTGGTTAGTGAGCGTAAATAATCTAATTACCGACTCTGCAATCAACGGCTTCTTTTTCTATTTACATCGTGCCAGTTGTATTGCCCTAGCCTGTTTAATTGTGCTGCATATCAGTGCCGCACTTAAACATCACTTTGTCTCTAGGAACTATGTATTGAAGATGATGCTCTAGATTCAAAGAATTCAAGACAATTTGCACAAACAACAAAAAAGCCATAGCATGTTCGCTATGGCTTTCTTATTTCAATTTGATTACTTGGTTTGAGTATCAATCATCACTTGCCAGTATTCACATTTAGCCAAGAACTCTTTTAAATAAAGCTCTGGGTTAGCAAGTTTCTCACCGCCTTTAACATCAGCACCAGTCACACGCCAAAAGCCACGAGTGACCAAGTTTCGATGATAAATAAAATCGTTGAGTTCATTAGCCTTCAAAGGAAGTTGTTCACCAAACGTATTTTCGTAGCGGCTCAGAGTCGAGGCTTGTTCACTTGGCTTCTCCCTTAAAAAGGTATCCAAATCCAAACCTAATGACTGTTGCTGCTCTTTTGATAGGGCTTTAGCTAATTTAGAGATCACACTGAACAGAGCCAACTCAACTTTTTGAGACGCTAATAACGATGCACCTAAAAGTGCATGTTCGTTGGAAATATGTTGTTCTGTTGATGAAACGGTTGCTGTTGTCACTGTGTTAACCTCAAATAATCATAACGGGTGTTACTGAACTGGATAGAGTCTTTTCACTAAGCTGAATCTTATTCTTGTTATTAAGAAGAATCTTGCAGCTAAGCAGAGCCTTTCGACTAAGCAGAATCTTTTAGCAGAACACGGTCAGCATCAATAATGGTGAAGCCTGATGCATCTTCATTCTTTTCGACTTGCACTAAACCTTTAAAACCAATCTGCGACAGCTTCTTCGCAAGTTGATCTGGTGCTGTTTCAAAAACAACATTCATAAAAGGTAAAGACTCAGCATCAACAAAACCATGCTCGTTAAACAGTTCCATTGCTTGAGATAAATGGTCTGAGTCGGTTAATTCGATAATTTCTACAACTTCTTCCAACAACATTTTCGATTCCATATTCGCCAGAAAGTGACTGACACAAGCCGGTTCTTTTTGCTTGCATACATCCCGATGCCCTAAGACACCCCTTTAGTAGTAGGGAGATCATAACATATTAATAATCGTAAAATATGTTTTATTTTCCCTAAGCTACTGGGAATACTAGAAAAGAATAGAAATTGGTGAAACATAAGCAACACCAATTCATAGTATCGATAACGGTAAACCTGATTTGAGGTGATCAGGCAACCGTTACTTGAGAATCGCCCGTTTCTACAATCGATTCTTGTAACAAGCCAGCATAAATACCATTGTGTGCCACCAGCTGTTGATGATTACCTTGCTCAACAATTTCACCCTTTTCCAACACCAAAATCGTATCTGAGTGACGAACGGTACTCAAACGGTGTGCAATCGCAATCACGGTTTTTTCCTTGAAAAGGCGCTGCATTGCTTTTTGAATCAGGTCTTCAGTGATTGAATCTACCGAACTGGTCGCCTCATCAAGCATCATCAATTGACCACCCTGTGCAACCGCTCGAGCGAACGAGATAAGCTGCGTTTGCCCTACAGACAAGTTAGAGCCGTTCTTTTCCAAGTGGAAGTCATAACCTTGTGGCAATTGTTCAATAAACTTATCGGCATAAACATAGCGCGCCGCCTGTTCAACCTCAGTTCTAGATAGATGCGTTTTGCCCAGCGCGATATTGAATTGGATGGTCTCTTCAAATAAGTGCACGTCTTGCATCATCATTGAGAACAAATGAGCAGAGTCTTCACTTGAGATCTGTGACAGCTCTATTCCATTCAACAAAATGCTGCCTTCATAGTCTTGGTAGGCTTTAGAGATCAGACGCAGAATCGTCGACTTGCCCGAGCCCGTCGAACCCACAAGCGCGATTTGATGCCCTTTCTCCAATACAAACGAGACATTCTTTAGAACGTAGGGAGAGTCGTCTTTGTAGCGGAAGCTTACGTTCTTAAACTCTAGGCTCACAAACTGTTCAAGCTGCTTCTCAACCTTGTTAGATGACAACAGGTTGCGCCCTTCTTCTTCAGTCGGCTCAACAAACAGCTCTTCAATATGGTCAAACGCTGCAAATGAACTCTGAATCGAAGCGATCTGCGAAGTAAAGTCACGAATCGGAACAAACACTTTCTCTAAGGTGTTGATGAACGCAATCAGCACACCCAAGGTGAGCGCCCCTTCTAACACTTGCTCAGAGCCATACCAGATCATAATCGCGATAGTGATGGAGGTGATGCCAGAGATAAACGAGAACAAAATCGCATCGTATTTATTGATCTTCTTCTGCGCTCTTAAAAACTCATCGGTATAGCCTTGGTAGCGTTGCTCGACTTGCTCTTCCGCTCGGTACATCTGAACGGTTTTCATGCCAAATAAGACTTCTTGTAAAAAGCCAATACCGCGAGCGAGAGAAGAACGAGTCACCTTATAGAGAGCACGAAGTCGGTTTCTCACATACACCGTCAAATACATCACTGGCGGCATAATGATCAATACAATCATCGTTAACTGCCAATCAATGAAGAACATCATCACCAACAGAGCAATGGTATTGATGCTGTCTTTAACTAGCCCGACAACCGACTGAACAAACGTCTCGCCGATGGTTTCCAAATCACTGGTTAATCGTGAAAGCGTTACGCCAATCGGTGTGTTATCAAAATAGCTGCGTGGCAGTTTGAGCACGCGAGCAAACAACACTGAGCGCATGTCAGTTATCGTGTATTGCCCAGTTTTACGAAGGTTGTACGAATAGGTGGTATCCACCACATAACTCGCCACCAGCACGGCAACGAGATAGAAGACGTATTCGAGCAGACCATCCATATCCCCATGACTCAGGTGAACATCGATCACTTGAATGATCAGCCAAGGGAACAACAAGCTCGTGATGACAGAAAGAGGAAGCATAGCGATGCCCAGAATCGCAGAGCCTTTGTATTTCTTAGCAAACTTAAAAAAGTGCTTGAGGTATTTGAGATCAACACCTTTTAACATGCTGCTGCCTCCGTTTCATTCTGCTGTAGTTGCCATGTATCGTAATAGTAATCACAGGTTTTCAATAACGTGGCGTGGTCGCCCTTCGCGATCACTTTACCTTCGTTCAACACGATGACTTCATCCATATATTCAAGGGCATTAACGCGGTGTGAAACCACAAGAACCGATTGATTTTCCAAACGTTTAAACAAACCTTCCAAGATCTTACGTTCTGTTTCATAGTCGACAGCCGATAGAACGTTATCCATGATGATCAGGTCGGTGGGTTGCAATAAAGCACGCGCAATACTTAAGCGCTGCTTCTGACCACCTGACAACATGATCCCTTTCTCACCGACTAAGGTTTGATCGCCGTGTTCAAAACGTGTCACATCACTAGCCAACTGGCTGAGCTCTAGCACTTCATCAACCTGACTCTTTGCCAAATCGGTATCTAGGCTACCAAAGCGGATATTGTCTTCGACGGTTGCTGAAAACAGGTAAGGGTCTTGAGTCACGGTTTTCACGTAACGGCGTAAGTCACTGCGTGAGAAGCTAGTGACATCTCTTTCACCAAGGAAAACAGAACCTTGTGGTACATCCAAGTGGTGGTTTAAGCAGTTCACTAATGTCGTTTTACCCGCTCCGATCCCGCCTAACACACCCACTTTCTTACCTGTTGGAATATCAAAGCTGATGTCATCGAGAATCACGCGTTCTTCACCTGAATAGCTGAAGCTGAGGTTGCGAACAGAAAACGTTTTTCCCTTCAGTGATTCAACATCTAGTTCAGTCAGCTTATCTTCATCAAGCTCCGGGACTTTGGCATTAAGAATGGTTTGTGCACTTTGAATACCTACCATGCCACGCTGATAAATGGTCGCGATTCTGCCAAGTTGCATCAATGGCATAGCGAGCAAAACCGAGTAAGTCAGAAAGGCGGTAATCTCACCAAGTGTGAGTTCCTGTCTCATTAACATGTAGCCACCAAGCCCAAGAATGATGATTTTCATCAGGTCATTGGCGTAGTCGAGTACCGGCATAAAGAAGACTTGAATGCGTGTAATTTTAAGGCGGCATTCAAGCAATAACTGGTTCAGCTTTTCAGTTTCGGCTTTCACCCAAGGTGACATCTGCTGGCTCTTAATGAGATCAATCCCAGACAGGTAACTCATTAGCTGAGCAGACAGGTTTTGTAGACGCTTCATGTGCTCTAAATGCAGTATTTTCATACGCTTGAAGCCCACACGGAAAATCACAAAAGCGATTGAGATAGGAATGATCGAATAAAGCGTTAATTCTGGTGAGATACGCCACATGTAAAGAGGCGTCAACGACAACGCAAGCAAGGCATTGAAGAACTGCAAGAAGCCGACACCAAACAGCAGTCGAATGCCACTAAGGTCATTGTTGATAATCGAGATCAGTCGACCCGAAGCAAAGCGTTCGTGAAAGCTGCTCGGTAAGCGATTCAACTTTTGTAGAAGTGTACTTTTAAGTGCGGCCTCTGTAATTCGCCCCGGATTAAGCGCATAGATACGAGACAGAATTCTCACCACCACCATGGCAACCGACATCCCGACCACAATCCAAACATAGGTTTGAAGCTGTTGGTGGCCAGTTGAAGAGGCATCATCAATCAAATCTATCGCCAATTGGATATAGCGAGGGATCTCTACTTGTAACCAGTTGACGAGAAAGATGAACACAATCGCCAATAAGTACGAGGTGCGATTCATGCGCAGATAATGGGCAATAAACTGTCTTTTATTCATAGTATTCTTTGTTTAGGGCAGGCTCACAGCGAGATTTAACGATATAACCGGGCAGTTAAGCTAGATAGGTTCATCGCTGAGGTAAAGATACATCAAAAACACTTAGTTGACAATATCAACCATATTCAATAATTAGTTTCGGGTATTAAGTTTTAGCATTGCTAGAAACAACTTTGCCGCCAAAAGTGGCGGCAAATAAATAGCTTAGCAGGCTAGTATTGATAACGGCTAAAGCATCTCTTTGGCAATCAAATGCAGCAAAAAGGTTTCACGTTCAATACTCATGCCCTTCTTAGGGCTCTCTGCCATGGTCTTTTCGTTATGAGCGATCGCTTCATGGATATTCATCCACACCGGTTTCATCCCATTTTTCACTTCATAATCTTCGTAAGCCGTTTCACCAAGCTCACGATCGATCTTGCATGAGTAGCAGTAAGAAATCATGTGCATCATGTCTGCATCATCTTTGTACCAAGGACGAAACTCTTCAAAAATGCCGAACGGCTTGATGCTATGGATATTCTTCGCGCCAGTCTCTTCTTCGAGTTCACGAACCATACCTGCGATCACATCTTCCCCTTCATCCAAACCACCACCAGGAATGGTGTAGTCGTGATAACGCTCTGTATACAGCATCAGAATGTCTTCACCATCTAACACAATGGCACGGGCAGCGTTGCGCTTATAGACCGTTTTATTGTCTAGATGGTCGATATCAGGATGGATGGTTGTTTTTAGGTGTCTCATGATTCTGACTGCTCTACTGAATTTGGCGGCATCATATCATAATCATCAATAGATTCGAGGTTCACAACCGCTAACCAGAACGGAGCGGACGGGGATATTCCTACGGTAACTTGAATCCACTTAGCTTGATCTAACACTCAAAAAGTCGTTAAACATGAAGAAATATCAACCTATTTCAATATCTTGACCAAATTAGGACAACCTTTTCTGAAATCTAAAATATACTAATTTCATAGAGCTTCTCATTTGGTTCTGTAGAACTTAACGCATTCGATTATAGAGTTATCACGTAGGAGATAGACATGAAGAAAATTGGTTTGATGGCTGTATGTGCCGTTGTATTAGGCGGTTGTGCAAACGACTATGCAGAATATAGCGAGGGCCAACGTGTTTCAGTCGCTAACCCAGCAGCGGTTTATTGTGTTCAACAGGACGGTGAATTAGACACGGTTACTGAAAACAATCAGCGTACAACTTACTGTGTATTCGATGACGGTGAACGCATTGAGCAGTGGGAATACTACCGCAACCACCACGAGCAAGATTCAGAAACCCAAAGTTAATCACTGTAATACAACACATGAGCCTTTTGGCCAATGTGACGGGCGGTGATTACGTTCGCGTGAGCAGAAGAAGGCACAAAGCTTCGAGCTTACTGTCTGATTGCCTTTGCGAGTTTAAAGGCCGTTATTGGCATCACGAGAAAGAAATAATCACCTATCGCCACCAGCGATGTGTGAGATCCGATTCCGGATCTAAATAACGGTTCAATAAAGTCAGGTTAGTATCTAGTAGAGCTAGGTATTCCCTGACTTTTTTTACATCGGTACCCACTGAAGTCTGCTGGATACAGCGCTCCAATGCTGGGAGTAAACTCTCCACAATGTCAAAGTCAGATGAACGTCCAACGAGCTCTTTGGCAGTGATCAATGCTTCCAAAGACAGTCTTTCTGGCTCTCGTCTAACCAACTCTAAATCTCGCTTAAATGCGCCCGCACAAACACCTTCAAGATAAACTCGGTAGGTCGTCAGTACGTCCATCAACAGAAACAATTGCCCCTGAGCACTTTGATGTGGGTATGGCACCGCAACATGAGCCTCCAACCTGCGATCTATTTGCTGCTCTACCCCAAGTGCGGAACACTTCTCGATGAGAACTTTAAGCAAACCTTGCTCGCCCATGAGCGATTGAATCTCGAATATACGTTGTAAATGGTAGTCATTCGAAACGAATGTCACTTGCACACTTTGCCCGCGAGTAAACAGCCCGCTTGCAATCAACTCTGAGGCCAAGTTCTGTATGTTCTCGACAGTGTTGGTCGAGTGCTGCTCGAGCAAAATCGCCCCTAAAGAAAACGGATGTTCACGCTGCTTTTCAAGCTTTCTAAAGTACTGGTGCATCGCGTCGGCTTCAGACAGTGTTTGCCCTTTTGTTAGCCCACCACAAAATGCTACCGCAGTTTGCTGATTCGACTCTTCTACCAAAGGCTCCGCCAGATACTCAACCAAAGCATCAACTCGACTGATTCCTTCATCAGTCAATTTATTCTCATTAAGTCGCTTACCCAGCACAATAAGGAGGTGATTAATGCTCATTTTATGTTCAAGTCTCGTTTTGGGGATTAGATGGAGTGAATTATGTATACAATACTTGTTAACAAAAGTATTTTGAAATTCTTATATGTTGCTCGCAATAATGCTCACTATTGATAGCGACATCTTAGGTAATACAAGAATAAACGTGTCGCTTTACAGCAAACATAGCACGCTCTTGTATTTCATCGCTCTATGCTTGTTAGCACTAGTCGATAAAAGAGCCCTTTCAATCAATGAATACGCTCTATCGCATAACTGTTTCACCCACAGAACAGGTTCACTCAAAGAAGTGCAACTAACCAAATACAAATTTTACACAGAGTTCGTCCATCGAACCGTCTTCACAGGAAGTTACTATGCTGTCTATTTTTGATATCTACAAAATTGGGGTTGGACCATCCAGCTCCCACACAAATGGACCAATGATCGCTGGGTTTAACTTTACCCAAAAAATTGATGCTCAGCTTAAGCAAGTGAAGCGTATTCAAATCGACTTATACGGCTCGTTATCATTGACGGGTATTGGTCACCACACAGACAGAGCGACCTTGTTAGGTTTGCTAGGTAACCGCCCCGACACCATTAAAATCACCAGTGCTAACCAAGCAATGCGTAAGGCGATTGAAGATAAATCTCTATTGGTTAGCGGTAACCATGAAATTTATTTCGATGTAGAAAGCGATCTGCTCTTCCACAAAACTAACCTTCCGTTGCATGAAAATGGCATGACTATCTCTGCCTTTGACGAAAGCGGCAGCCTTCTGGATATGGAAACCTACTACTCGATTGGTGGTGGCTTTATCGCAACCGCTGATGAGCTACAAAACGGCAAACAGGAAGCAGAAACACAAGTTGAGTTCCCTTTCTCTTCCGCTGATCAGTTACTTGAACTATCCGAACAACAAGGACTGAGCCTTGGTGGCTTAATTCTACGTAACGAAGTTTCATTCCAAGGTATGGATGTGATTGACCGGAAAGCCGACCAAATTTGGAAGGTGATGTCTCTGTGTATGCAGCGTGGCTTTGACACAGAAGGCATCCTTGATGGCGGCCTAGAAGTCACTCGTCGAGCACCTGCTCTGCTTAAAAAGCTTGAAGCGAATGCCTCGATTGAAAACGATCCAATGGAGATCATGGATTGGATTAACCTATTTGCCTTTGCCGTGAGTGAAGAGAATGCAGCGGGCGGTCAGGTCGTGACATCACCGACCAACGGTGCGGCTGGGGTTATACCTGCGGTATTGATGTACTACCATCGTTTCATCAAGGAGCTAGACACCAAGCAGCTTAAAGACTTCTTGGCAGTCTCTGGCGCAATCGGCATCTTATACAAAACCAACGCTTCGATTTCTGGCGCAGAGGTAGGTTGTCAGGGTGAAGTCGGCGTTTCTTCATCAATGGCCGCAGCAGGCCTAACTGCCCTACGTGGTGGTAGCAACGAACAGATTTGTATTGCCGCTGAGATCGCGATGGAACACTCACTGGGCATGACATGCGATCCGATCGGTGGCCTTGTTCAGGTGCCATGTATCGAACGTAACGCAATGGGTGCAATGAAAGCCATCAATGCATCGCGCATGGCGTTGAAACGTACCAGCAAGTGTCTTATCTCGTTAGACAAGGTTATCGAGACCATGTATCAAACAGGTAAAGACATGAACAAGAAGTACCGTGAAACTTCTCTAGGCGGCCTAGCCGTGATCCACATGGCACCACCTTGTGAATAAAAGACAGGAACACGAGTGGAGAAAGCCTCTATAGAGACAGCATGCTTGTAAACTTAGTTTTCAATATCTCAACAAAGCCAGCCACCAAGCTGGCTTTTTTATTGGCTAAAGCCCAACAGCTAATTGAAAGTGATACTCACTCAAAATAACTTACAGAATGACTACCTCTAACTTTCCCTTTATTAGTTCATTACTTAGCCACAAATGATGATGGCTAAATTTCATACCGCCATGCATCCACTTGCAAAATCTAACGTTGCAAATCTCATTCATGAGAAATATGAATGCACTCATAAGAAAAGATATATCGAGTATAGTTCTGTTTGGGACAGATGTTTCAGTTTATGTATTACTACTAATGATATTATAATCGGGTAATTACACTACATATTAATACAAACGTGAGAATAAAATAATGTGGAATAGATTAAACAAATCAATGATGTTCTGCCAAATGATGTTCGGACTTTCGTTCTATGGCGTCATGGTGATCTTGACTCGTTTCTTCCTTGAAGATCTGAACTACAATGAAGCCGACACCATGATGGTTGTTGGTGCTTTCTCTGCAATCGGACCGCTATTTGCTATCGCAGGTGGCTTTATCGCCGACAAGTTTTTAGGCGCTTACCGATCTTTAACCATTGCCTTCCTAGGGTTCGCAAGTGGTTACGTTCTACTGGTACTTGGTGCAGCAGCAACCAATGTTCCGATGGCATTATGTGGTATTGCGTTAGCAAGTTATGCACGTGGTTTGATGTCCCCTTCTTACCCAAGTCTTTACAAACGCACGTTCAAAACTCAAGAAGATTTTGAGAACTGCTACCCAATCAACTACTCAGTAAACAATATTGGTGCTCTGTTAGGCCAATACCTGTTCCCAATGCTAGTACTTGTTGTTGGTTTCCACGGTGGTTTCCTTCTTTCAGCGGTTCTAGCCGGTGCTGCGCTTCTGATGATGATCTTTGTTCGCAAAGGCCTTGTTGAAGCAAGTGCTGAAATCGACCAAAAACCAGTAAGCACTAAAAACTGGGCAGCGTTCCTTGGTCTTTCTGCCGCTATGATTGGCTTGGTATTCTTCATGTTCTCGAACATGGATATTGGCCAAAACATCGTATACGCAATTGGCGGTGCAGCAATCGTCTACTTTGTTTCTTTGATGTTGAAATCGAAGAAATCAGACATGCTGAAAATGGGCACTATTTTAATCATCACATTCCTGACGACATGTTTCTTCGTGTACTACGGTCAGATGATGACTTCGATGACAATGGTAGCGATCAACACAATGCGTGGCGATCTATTTGGTTTTATCCCTGTTGCACCTGAAGCTTCAATGGCAATGAACCCACTATGGTGTATGGTTGCTGGTCCTATCATCGCGGGTATCTTCTCTAGCCTAGAAAAGAAAAACATTAACTTCTCAACTGCAACCAAAGTCGGTTTCTCTTTCATCCTTACGGCTATCGCTTTCGGTATCCTTACGATGGCAGTAACGACAGTGGGTGACGATGTTCTGATCCGCCCAGAAGTCTTCCTAGCGATTCACTTCTTCCTAGCATTCGGTGAAGTGATTGTAGGTTCAATGGTTGTAGCCTTCATCCTGTCTGTTGCACCTAAGCACATTGAAAACTTCTCAGTAAGCTTGTTCTCTGTTGCTATCGCACTATCAGGCATTGTTGGCGCGGTATTCTCAACGTCTATTGCACTAGAGAAAGGTCAAGAGATCACACAAGAGATCGTGCAAACGGTTTACGGTGATTACTTCCAAATGCTGACTGTTCTTGCCGTCGTGATGGTAGGTATCGCAATGGCAGCATCGTTCATTATTCGTAAGATGCTAGAAGCTGCGAAAGCCGCTGAAGAAACGATTGAACTAGAGCAAGCAAACAGCTAATTCTGTTCGCTGAGTCAAACCAATCCTAAGAGCCCTTTAGTTTTCTAAAGGGCTCTTTTTTGTAGGATCCGTTTCTCAATAGGATCTGTCGTATAAGTTAGGTAGTACATGTGTAAACAAAAGTAAATGATAACTATTAGTATTGAGTGTTTTTTAGTTCAGGATTATGATGTGGAAATCCAAATCTAAGAGAGCCTTATATGAGCAAGCCTAGCCCTATCACATTAACCGTTACTCAAACCTCAACAATTACTCCAAACATGCAGCGCATAACGCTTAGCGGTGAGGGATTAAGTAAATACCCAACAGAATGTGCCGGCGGCTACATCAAGCTTTTATTCTCGCCACTTGGCACGACTGATTTAAGCCAGCTAAACGAAGGTGAGCGCCCAACCATGCGTACCTACACCATTCATCAGTACAATCCTGTAGAGCAGTGGATTGAAGTCGATTTCGTTCGTCACATCACTAAAGATTTGCAGTGTGGC
Source organism: Vibrio sp. 10N.261.52.C11 (assembly GCF_041471405.1). NCBI lineage: Bacteria > Pseudomonadati > Pseudomonadota > Gammaproteobacteria > Vibrionales > Vibrionaceae > Vibrio > Vibrio sp. 10N.261.52.C11. The sequence goes on along the minus strand of NZ_JBFROI010000073.1, from coordinate 7,006 downwards.
TTTGCTGCAAGGTGGGCAATGAACGCGAAAGTGGGTGACACTATTTCAGTGGCTGGTCCTGGTTTAATTCAGGGGCTTAACCTAGAGTCAGACTGGTTCTTCTTAGTTGCAGACATGACGTCCCTACCTGCGCTTTCTGCAAAAGTAAAAACGCTCCCAGAAACAGCAACTGGTCACGCTATCATTCAGATCAACTCAGCAGCAGATAAGCAGGTACTTGAGACTCCTCAAGGTATCAAAGTAACCTGGTTGATTGAAGATGAAACCTCAGAGTCACTTTCACAAACCGTGCGCAACACAGAATGGTTAGAAGGTCAGGTTTCAATATGGACAGCGTGTGAATTTGAAAGCATGCGTGAGCTAAGACAATACTTCCGCAACGAAAAAGAAGTCGCGAAAGAGAACATCTACATCAGCAGCTACTGGAAACGTGGTGTCACTGAAGATGGCCACAAAGTGTTGAAACAGCAAGATGCTCAAGATTTAGCGGGGTAAGTCTTTTACTACCTACAGCTTCTTACTAGATAAAGAGAAAACGCCCTTAACGAAGTTTGTTTCGCTAAGGGCGTTTTTTCATTTAACTTAATAGAGATACCTATTCACAAATCCCCAATCACTCAGGCGATCTTTTAAGTCAATGAGATAACTAAGCCAGCAATAATTAGAGATACGCCTACACCGCGAGTCGCGTGCCACTTTTCCTTTAAAAAGTAGATCCCCATCACTACGCCGAAAATGATACTCACTTGCCTAAGAGCAACAACCAAGCTGACATTTTCAGTCATGGTCATCGCAAACAGCACTAAGCCATAGGTCGAAGCCATCATGATACCGGCCACTGTGGCTTTCTTACGTAGTATCCACGCATTAGTAAACTCGATTCTTTGGTTGGTTACGAATAACCAAACACTCAGCGGAATCACAATCGCCCAAAACTGAATGCCTAGGTAGAAAATCGCGGTGTGCTTGTTAGTTATAACTGGTGTGCTCAAAGGATCGAGTAACAGAAGCGCTTCTTTATCAATGATGGAATAGCCCGTGGTACCAATGGCCGCGATTAACGCCCACAGTACGCCAAGGTTGAGATACGCTTTTAACCTAAGATCTGAAAACTTCTTAAGTGGTACAAACAAACAACCCAAGGTAATCAAGGTGAAGCCAAACCATTGATTAGGTGACAGCTCATAGCCTATCAACACCGTGCCTAAACCCACCATCAACACGGGCAGCGCTCGTGCCATCGGGTAAATCACCCCAATATCGGCCTGCTTGTAGGCTACACCTAAGCCGATTAAATAGATGATTTGGCAAATACCACTTAAAAGAAGTAGCTTCCAGAATAAAAGCGTGATATCCACAAAGCCGACACTGTAAATGAACCAAATCAAATAGGGAGTCAATATCGCAGCAGCGGCAAAGCCAGAGGCTAAGAAGAAAGACGAGCCCGATCCTTGATTCGATTTACCTAGAACGTTCCAACCCGCGTGAAGCAAAGCCGAAATAGTCACGATGACGATGGCAGAGAATTCCATTTCATTCCTAAATTATAGATGAATTAGCACAACGGCTGACAACAGGTGATAAAAAGGCCTCCGAATAAGAGACCTTTGAACTTTTCAATTGGGCAATCCTGCATAATTGCAGATATGCTAACGTTCTAACGTATGACTAGCGCTCTAGCTGCGCGATTGACTCAATACTGATCGCGTCATGACGCCAATACTCAATATCACAGTCAATCAGATCGCCGTTTTGATTGTAGTTAACACGCTCAACAACCATTGCAGGTGAGCCAGAAGTCGCACGCAGGGCTTGCGCTGTCTCGCCAAGTAAAGACGTTGTGCTCACTCGGTAACGGATCTTCTGATACACCACACCAAAGTGTTCGCGGTAGATGTCCGTCAACGATTTAGACAAGTCATAATCAAGCAAGTTAGGGAACAACTCTGGTCGAATGTAGTTGGTCACATACACAACCGGCCTATCTTCAAGATAACGAACTCTGTCTACTCGATAAACGTCCGAGAAAGGTTGTAACTCAAGAAGCCGAGTCGCCTCCTTGGTTGCTAACATTCCTTTCGCCGCCACCAACTCAGTTTTCGGCTGTCGATTCTGCGATAGAGCCATATTGGTGAAGTTCAGCGTTTGTGTTGGATCGTAACGAAGCGGCTCGGGAGAGATAAACCAACCACGTCGGTCTTCTCGATAAATGCGCCCTTCCGCTTCAAGTGAAGACAAGGCTTCGCGTAAGGTAACTCGAGTCGTATCAAACGATTCAGCCAGCTTACGTTCCGCAGGCAGCTTCTGTCGTGGTGTTAACATCCCCGACTCTATCTGCTCTACGATGACATCTTTGATTTTTACGTACTGCACTTCATTTCCTTTCATTCTTGTTCTTGTCGTCAGCCACTCCTTGGCCAACTGCAATATAAGTGGTTCGCTAGCGTTTACGCCAAGCTTGGGTGCGCTTATCGAATAACTTGTTGATTAGCATATGAATCAACTTCGCACTCGCTGCAGATATCATGATCATCACCGCCATCGCTGCTGCTGCACCGGTTTGACCTGCATCGTCCATATTCAGTACTGATACTGACGCTGGAATCGTATTGGTAGAATACAAGAATACTACCGCAGATGTCGTGGTAAGTGCATTAATAAACAGGTATGTCGCAATATCTAAAATCGCCGGCAGACAAACAGGTAACGTCACCTTAAAGAACAGCTTGTATTGCGGTAAGTTTACCGAAGCCGCTGTTGCTTCAATTTCGGAAGGCAGTTGTTTCAATGCCGTTAACGCCGTCATGTGCCCTACCGTGTAGTAGTGAACCACGGTATTAATCACCAAGAACGCCATCGTGCCATACAAGAAGTTAAGTGGGTTACTCAAATCATTGAAGTAGAAGATATAACCCAAACCCAGCACCATACCCGGAACGGCCATCGGAACAACGCTGAGCATTTGCATCGCTTGACGAACAGGACCGAAGGCGCGACCTTTCTCAATGCAGTATGCACCTAAGAAAATCAGAACAGTACCAATAACCGCAGTCCAAGCACCAAGCGTTAAGGAGTTGAAGAATGGCGCCCAACCATAAGTACTCATTTCTGCGAAGTTGTAGTTGTTTAGCGTCAGCGCTTTGTTCCAAGGCCAGAAGGTGACCATCGAACCGTATATCGCCATGCCCAACACAATAACCACAGCAGCAGAGATGATGGTGCAATAAAGGAAACATAAGCCATCACGTAGTGAACTAGGTTCAGGTTGGTACGCGACAGAACGAGTATCAAACAAGCTCTTTTGTTTCTTTTGAACCCAGCGGTCAACGGTAAACGCAAGCAACGCAGGTAATAGCAGCAAGATACTGGTTACTGCACCCATAGAGAAGTTCTGTTGACCAACCACCTGCTTAAAGATGTCAGTCGATAACACGTTGTAGCTACCACCTATCACCTTTGGCACACCAAAGTCACAAACCACCAGCGTAAACACAACGATCAGGGTACTGATCAAGCCGTATTTTGCCGCAGGTAACGTCACCATAAAGAAAGTTTTTAACGATGAAGTATTGAGTGCACGTGCTGCCTCATAAAGGCGAGCGTCAGAGGTTCTTAATGAGGTGGTCAGAATCATCAAGGCGTGTGGAAACGTCCAAAATATCAAGCCCAGTGAGATACCAATCAAACCATAAACCGAGTTGCCCCCCAAGACTTCTTTAGCGATACCTTGGTTACCAAATAAGAAGATAAGACTGATTGCAGGAAGCAGTGACGGAGCAAGAATAGGCGCAGAACCCAGTACTTGAAAAAGCCCCTTAAAAGGCATGCATGAACGAGTTAGCGCATAGGCATAACCAAACGCCAAGACACCCACGACTACGGTCACTAGCAATCCAAGCGTGAAGGTATTGCCTACCGACTGCCACAGGCTTTGAGACGCAAAATACGTAGCGAAATTCTGTAAACCTACAAATTCACCGTCTGCGTTCTGAACACTCTTTTTCAACATTGCCCACAGTGGCATCAGGATAAACAACGTCATGACCACAGACAAAAAGGCCAACAGCCCAAATAGAATTACGTTGTCTTTGCTTAACCGAGCCAGAAAAGGTTGTACTCGTCGTTGAATTAGCAGCTTAGATTGCATCATTTGAGTCGATTCCATGATTGATTACGCCGCCTCGTCTTTCATCACTTGCAGGCTTTTCGATGAGTAAGCTCTAAGGCCTTCTTGATCAAACGCCACGTAACGAATATCACTGCGACGCAGCTTCAATCGGTTGAACTCTTTGACGGGTACATCAACGATGATCTCTTTCGCCGTTGAGTCATGTTGCAATTGACACTCAACACGATAAAACGCCCCTAAGAATTCGCTTGATACGATTCTCACTGGCAAGGATTCACTAAAACGATCAACAAACTGGATTTGCTCTGGACGAACGGCAATATCAAAAACATCACCCAGATTTGGCGTGAGATTATCTAAGCCAGGTAACGGCAGCATTGACTCAGCAATACGCATCTTGCCTTGAGCCGCAACAGAAGCTTGAATAAAGTTCATGCTACCAACAAACTCAGCCACAAAACGACTGACAGGTTTTTGGTAGATCTCTTGAGGAGCACCGACCTGCTCGATAACACCATGATTCATCACGACAATACGGTCTGCCATCGTTAACGCTTCATCTTGGTCGTGCGTCACCATAATAGTGGTGATACCCAATTTGCGTTGCAGTTGGCAGATCTCATCACGTAGGTGTGTTCTTACCTTCGCATCCAACGCAGAAAGCGGTTCATCGAGTAGCAACAAGCCTGGAGACAAGGCTAATGCGCGAGCCAGAGCAACACGCTGCTGCTGTCCACCAGATAGCTGATTTGGAAATTTCTGACCAGACGTTGGTAAGCCGATCGTCTCTAACCAAGACTCAACCGTCTCAAGGGCTTCTTTGGTCGACATGCCTTGGTTTTTCAGCCCAATCGCAATGTTTTCTTCCACAGTGAGGTTTGGAAACAAAGCGTAAGACTGGAACACGATGCCAAAGTCGCGCTTTTCTGGTGGCAAGAAGGTCGTATCATTACCGTTCTGCTCAATAGAACCTGACGTTGGTAAGTCTAGGCCTGCAATCGCACGTAATAAGGTGGTTTTTCCACAGCCAGATGGGCCAAGGAAGCAGACGAACTCGCCTTTATCTATCGATAGGGAGATGTCTTTTAACGCTGTAAATTGGCCAAATTGCTTTACAACGTTTTCAATATTCAAATAAGTTTGGTTGCTCATACTACAGCACTCTCTATATGGTATATACCAAATTTATACTGAGAATATTGCAGTTGAGTGACAAATTTATAGAAGCTAAATGACAGTTATATTGCAGATATAATAAGCATTAAAAATTGCTATTTGTTCAACATTGAAAGTTAGTTCAACGTTGAAAGCCCTCAGTGACTTGCCCATAAATCACTGAGAGCCTCAATGTAAACTTCTAATTTAAACGCTAGATTAATCTATGATTCAACCTTGTCGGCTTTGCCCGCCGCACCTGCGAGTTTGGATAACTGTTTATCTAGCCACAATGGCGTGCTACCCGAATCTTCCGCGTTCTCTTTTCTTCGTACCGCATCACGCACTATCATCGCACCTACCCAACGGAATGGCTCTGGCGGGAAGTGTCCTAATGGGCCTTTAGTTAAACCGCTTCGCGTCCAAGCATTGTCGATATCGAGTACCATTGCTGACAAAATCTTCCCGCCCATACGGGTTTGAGCAACGCCATTTCCAGAGTAACCAAGCCCATAATAGATGTTGCTTTGGCCTTTTAGATTACCGAAAAATGGCAATCCGGTGACCGAACGATCTGAGCCGCCAGACCAGTTGTAATCGAATTCACTTTGTTCCAATTTAGGGAACAATTTTTGGAACGATTGATTGAGAATCGGTAGGTAGCTAGTCGTTTGGTTGAACATGCTTTCAACCTGATTCGCAAACGAGAATTTATTGCCGCCTTTGCCCAACATGAGTCGTCCGTCCTGGGTATCTCGGTAATAGTGGACAAAGATACGCGAATCTACCACCGCTGCCCCTTTCTCTGGACCAAACTGCTTGAGCTTTTCAGGAATAGGCTTGGTCACCACCATATCGGAAGAGACAACCACTATGCTGCGTTTGAACTCTTTAAAGTGATCGAGCATCCACGCATTGAGCGCTAAGATCACTTTATCGGAAGTTATCGTCCCACCCTTAGTTTGGACGCGAACTGGTGAGCCGTAATCAAGAGAAGTCATTTCTGTATTTTCGTAAATTTCGACACCCAATTCGATCGCAACGCGGCGTAAGCCTCTCGCCAATAACGCTGGCTGCACACTACCCGCAGCTTCTGAGTAGTAACCCTCAATGTGGCGATCAGATCCCGCTTTATCAGCCAAAGAATTGTCGCACTTCTTCCAGCTATTGATACCCTGCTTAACCAGCTCATTAACAACAGGCTCCATTCCACCCTTTTGCGCTTCATTGGTCGCCGTGTAGTAAGTACCGCTTCGATATAGATGCGCGTCAATCTTGTGTTCGTTACAGAAGGCTTCAATCTCGTATATAACCTTTTCCGATTCCTTAACCAACCATTTCGCTTGTTCTTTTCCGTAGAGCTTTTTCAGCGTCGGATACTTAGTTGACCACGTCAGCATGCAACCGCCGTTCGCACCAGAAGCACCGCTACCACATAGACCTTTTTCAATCACGACAACATGCTTTTCGGGTTGCTGTTGTTTGATTAAAATCGCCGTCCATAAACCCGTATAGCCACCGCCAACAATGGCGATATCACAGTTGACGTCTTTTTGGAGCGACTTCGCCGAATCTAGCCCCTCATTGATGTTGCCAAACTCTTGTTCTAACGCTTGCTTGAACCAATATGAGTAGTGCTTTGTCATTTGTTGTACCTTACTTAAAACCTAAAGGCGTAAAACTAAAAAAGGAAGACCGAAGCCTTAATGCCGTTCACTTAAG